>QMMB01000066.1 GCA_003647035.1 Deltaproteobacteria bacterium
AACTTCGAAATCGCTTTTTCCATGATTCGTCCTTAACCCGTGACCTGCATCGCCTCGACCGAGATGTCGATGTTCTGGATGCGGCCGGGCCGACACTTGGGTGCGCCCCGCTTCTTGCTCGACTTTTGAGCGCAACGATTACTCACATCCTGCACGCTCGAACGGAATTCGGTTTGCTTGCCGGCACGCTGCAAGAACTCGCTGAAGTAGACCTTGGCCTCCTTGAGCTCGTTGACCGACCCCGACATGTAGTCCTGGTAGAGCACGCCGAGGTTGAAGAACGCCTCGGGACGCCTGGCATCGAGCTGCTTGGCGCGCTCGTACTGGGTCTCCGCCTCCGGGAACCGCTCGAGGCCGCGAAGCGCGGTGCCGAGACCGATGACCGCGTCGTAGTTGCTCGGGTTGAGCTCGACGGCACGGGCGAAGGCCTTCCGCCCATCCTCGTAGCCGCGGAACGAAATGGTGACCTCCCCGAAATTCATCTGCGCCTCGAAAAGGTCCGGATCGAGCGTGATAGCTCTCTGGAAGAATCGAAGCGCCGAGATCACATCGCCTTTGTAAACCTTGATCAAGCCCCAGGTGTTGTAGATGGGCGCGTAGTCCGCATCGAGCATCTGCGCCTGTCGGCACACGACCTCCGCGAGGTCAAGCTCCGACGCATTGCCCTTGCGCCCACGGTCGTAGTGCAGGAGCGCCATCTGGTTGAAGGCCGACAAGTAGTCGGACTCGATCGCCAGCGCCCGTCGCAGGTTCTTGAGCGCCTCTTCGTTTTGCCCCTGCGACCGCTGCACGATCGCGAGGTTGGTGTAGCCCGAGGTGCACTGCGGATCGTCCTTGATCGAGCGCTCGAATGCGGACCTCGCCTGAGCGGTGCGGCCGTCCTCTAGGTCGCGAAGCCCCAGGCCCACGCGCGCCTTGCAGAACCTGGAATCAACGGCCAGCGCCTTGTCGTAGTACTTGTGCGCACCGTCATCCCCGCAGCGCGATAGCGCAAGGCCCGCCATGTAGTGCGCCTCCGCAAAGTGTCCGCTCTGCGCATCCGCTGCGCGCTCGAATGACTTCTCCGACGCATTGCACTTGGCCGAGGTCCAGCCGGACTTTTCGTTGCTCTCGAACTCGTCGAGGGCCGACTCCCACTTGCCATGCGCCTTCCTGCTGACGGCGCTGCCGTCTGCGGTTGTAATCGCTTCGCCCCCTGCCGTTCGCGCAACATCTGCGGACGGTGTGGTTCCCTTCTTCGAGCTCGTGCTCTCTCCTCCGCAACCCACGGCGAGCGCGATGGCAATGAACGCTACTTGATGATGTGTTCGCATCACGGCTCCTCCCTGTTGGCAAGCGCATCTTTGGTATTCAGCCTCTGCTGATTGATCGCGCCGAGGTCCACGGCCCCCGGGTCGCCAACCGTCGCCTTGACGTAGTTGGGCTCTCCTCGAAGCTCCGCCGCGACGGGGTACTTCCGCGGGTTGAGCCCGTTGAGCTCCCGCTCACACGTGCGCGACCACTCGTTGAACCAGCGAACCTGCGTGGCGGTCTTCAGGCAGAACTCGAACTTGTCGATAGCCTGGCGCTGCAGCGGCTCGGAGACGTCGTCAAGAGCGCCAACATAGATGTCGAATAGCCCTGGGTCCTTTTCGATTTCCCGGGGAATCGGCGCGTCGCGGAACTCGTCTACGAAGCTCCGGTACATCTCACCGCTCCGGGAAGCCGCCGCGATCTGCCACGGGGCCGACTTCATCTGGACCCCCTCCACGTCGACGGTCATCTTGGCCACTTTGGCGTAGCCGGCCTCGGCGGTCCGAAGCACAGCCTGCTTTCGCTTGACCCACTTCTTGAACTCCGTGTCGGACCACTTCTTCACGCGAGCCATACTCTTGCCCCCGCGATACTGCGGGAACGCGACCTTCTCGAAGTCGGCGAACTTGTATTCCGAAAGGTAGAACTGCGACTCCGCAGCGCTGTCGAGCGCCTGGCGAATGTACAGCACCTTGTTGTCCTTCGACGTGTTCTTGAGCGCGCGGATTCGTTTGGGCGCCCCCGCGGTCCAACCTTTGACGGCGGCCTGGAAGTACTTCCTGGCATCGCCCTTCTTGTTGAGCTCCCAGAACGCCCGGCCGATGGCCGTATTCGCCTGGATCAGCTGGTGAGGCACGCCGACCTTGCCGTACTTCTTCAGGTAGTCGCGATAGTGCGTGATCACCTGGAACCACCGCTTCTGGCGCTGGTAGATCGAGCCGATCGAGAACATGACCTGAGAAGTCTGGCGCGGAAGCTTGCGCCTGTAGTTGCGCGCAAACAGGTCCGAGTCCTCCATGGCTGCCTTGTCGTCGCCAAGACCAATCCGGAAGAAGGTCGCTTGCTCCAAGCCTTCGATGGCATTCGGACACACATCGTTGCGCTTGTCCTCCGCACTGCATCGCTTGCCGTCCTCCCCAGGGAACTTCCGCGCGAACTGCTCGTAGTATTTGGCCGCCTGCTCGTAATACGCGAGTGCCTGGAAGTTCTGGCCAATCAGGTAGACCGCCTTCTTGGAGAGCTTGCTCTGCGGGTACCGCTCGATGAGCACGGTGCGCACCTGAATGGCGCGGCCGAGCAAATGCGCCGCCTCGAAGTTGATCGCGGCGTTGTACAGCATTTCGTCCATCTCGCCGCACTCGTCGTGGCGACGGAAGATGCGGACGTACGTCGCAGCAGCCTTCTTGAACTGCTGGGTCTTTTGATAGGTTTCCGCTTCCTTGCGGCGAACCTGGCACTGTAAGTTGCCGAGAGTCCCGCATAGGTCCGGGTTCTCGTCGGCCAGTTGGTCGGTCCCGCAGAACGACGCCGACATTGGGTCGATCGCCGCGCCGAGCTCCTGAATGCAAGCGACCCGCGGCTGCGCGAGCTGGGTGCCAAGCACGTTGAGGCAGTCCAGATAGAGGTTCGCGGCGTACTCGGCGAGCTCGCTGTCCTTGTGATTGAACGCGATGTCCCGGAACAGCACGGCGGCCTCTTCGAAGCGATTGGCCTCGTAGTAGATGCGGGCGCGGCGATACTTGATCGTCGACATGTCTTCCGCCTTATCGACGTAACACACGTACCGATTGAACGCCTCGAGCATGCCCTCCTGAAGCGGCGTGAGCTTCTTTGGGGCAAATTTGTTCTTCGGCGCGGCTTTCGCGTTCTTCAGCGCCCTCTGGTCGCTCTTGCTGACGAACTTCGTCTCGGTCTCGTGCGGCACATACTGCTGCTGGTACAGGTTGTTGTAACAAAGCACCGCGGCGTACGCCGCGTCGCTCGTAAACTCGCCCTGAGAGTCTTGCTCGACGACACGGTCGAACGCCGGTCCACACTGGCCCCACTCTTCCATCTTCCACAGGAGCTCGGCGTAGAAGTACGAAAGTTTGTACTTGGTCGGCCAGTCGCGCTTGTCGATGTTGACGAACTTCATCTGCTCCATGTCGGGGAACTCTTTGAGCAGCGTCCTGTAGAGCACGGCAGCCTGCGACATGGTCCTCTTGCTCTTGGTACCGGGAGAGGAATCGGTGCCGACCGCCTCTCGATGCCAAGAAGTCCCGAGCCAAAGCATCGTGGTGGCCGTCTCCACCTTGCACGCTTCGACCTTGGCCGGGGGCTTCCCGCCTTTCTTGTAAGTCCGATAGACGTCGACGAGGCGCTTGAGCTCGACGATTTGCTCCTGCTTGGGGCGCGACGAGATCACCGCGGCGGTGACCTTGGTCTGCCAATCGCAAAGCGAGTTGCTGCGTGGCGAGTCAGCCATGAGCTTGTGGTACACGGCGATCGCCTGCGGCCACTGGCCCGTGTCGTAGTAGAGCTCGGCGAGATTCTCGAGCATCTCGTGAGCTTCGGCGTCGTTCTTGGAGTAGCGCCGGAAGAAGGAGAGAGCCTTCCCGGGCGAGCCGTAGTGCGAGTACGGCAGCACGAGCTCCTTTCGGGCCTGTCGCGCGAGGTTCTTCGCGTCGTTGGCGTACTTATTCTTGCGAGCGAAGTCGAGAATATCGACGAAGCCCTGCAAGGACTGCCTGTAGCGCTCGCGGTTGTATTCGACCCAAGCGAGCTTGTAGAGCGCGTACCCGTACACCGAGTTTCGCTTCGGCGGAAACTCGATGACCTTGCCGTAGAACTTCGCAGCAGCATCCATATCGCTGTCGTTGAAGTAGAACTCCGCAAACGATAGATACGCGTTTGGCACGAAGCGGCTTCTTGGATAGTCCTTGATCAATCGCCGGTAGACCGAACGCGCCTTGTCGAACTGGTCGAGCTCCTGAAGTGCGAAAGCCAGCGAGAACAGGACCTCGTCCATCCGGTTGAAGTTCGGATGGTCACGCACGAGGGTCGCGTAAGTGCGAATGCTGTCCTCACGAATTTTATCTAGGTCGCGCACGGCTGCCTTCTGGCCGTCACGCGCCTGCTTGCATCGGGCCTTTTCCTTGTCCCGGGTGCACGCCTCGTAGATCGGGTCGTCGAAGGAGCGAACCTTGGCGTTCTTCGCGATCTGCATCTCGAACTGCGTCTCGGCGAGACGCAGCAGGATCTGGGGCCGTCGTGGGTCATCGTCGGCGCTGTTCTTGACGAGCCGCTGAAGGATGGAGATCTCCCGCTCGAGCAGGTTCTCTGCCCTTGCCCGTGTCTGCTCCCGCCCCAGCCGCGTGCTCAGATCGATTTGGAGCGAAGGACCCGTCGGGCCTTGATTCTTCGCCTTCTTTGGCGCCGTCGCTGTCATGCGCGAGACCGGCGCGTTGCCGCCCTCTTTCGCTACTTCCTTCCGCGCACCCGGCGGACACGCCACGATCGCTCGCTCCGTGCTCTCCGGAATACACATCGGGGCCGTGCTCATCGGCGCTTGCTCCGCTGCCGCCTCGCCCCCCATTACCACAGCGACCAGCCCGCAAAGGAGGCTCGCTGCGTACTTCAATTTTGTTAGCGCGTGCATAGGTTAGTCACCTGTTGTCGATAGAACCCGAGCTCATCTCGCCACCACTCCCCATTGAACGGCCAGAGCTGATGTTCCTCGTCCACGTTCACGTCGCCGCCTTTGGACTTCTTGGCGAGCGACATTTGCTGTTGGAGCTCCTGATCGATTTGACCGCGCCGGAAGGTCGCGATCTCGAGCTCGACCGTGTCGACCTGATTGCTGAGGTCTCGAAGCTCACGAATCAACCGCTTGTAGCGGCCGCGCGCGAGGTCACCTGCCTGGTCGACCGCGAACGCCCTCGCGAGCGACACGTCTTCGAGAATCTGCCCGCCAACCGGCGAGCCCTGGAATTTCTCATCCGACTTCCCGAGACGTGCCTCTTCGGAGTCGAGGATCGCAACGTACTCGAGATGTTGGAGCACAGTGCGGTCGCTCAACGCGGACGCCACAATCGGACGAACGCGAGGCGAGAGCTCTGCCTGGCCGGCCCGAATTTTTTTCAGGAACTCGAAGAAATCGGCGTTGTCCTCGTGCTTTCGGAGCACCGCGTCGAGCTCCTGCTTCACCGGGTCATAGCGGTCGTGGTACTGCGCGACCGTGGCCTCGGCATTGTCGACCTGACAGTTCACGAAGAACGTCACCGCCTTCAGCACGAGCGCCTCGGGGTAAAACGAATTCTCGAAGTAGGGCGAGTACAAGGTGTGCACGTTGCCGAGCGCGCGGGAGTACTCGTCGGCGAGGAAAAACGCCCAAGATGACTCGAAAAGCGAATCAAGCCAATACTCGCTAGCCTGCTCGACCCTCGTCCATGACTCGACCGATTGGCCTAGGAGCGTGCCGTCGATTTTGCCACCCTTCCCCTGGTTCGCCGCGGTGTAGTAGACGCGAGCGAGAGAAATCCATGCGAGGTTGCGCATGCGGCCTTCATCCACGCCCTCGACGTCACCGGCATCGATGGCTTCGAGAATCGCCCGAAACGATGCGATGGCCGGGCGGGCCTTTCGCATGCGAATGAACGAGATGCCTTCGAAGAACTTCGCGTAGGAATACTGCTTGGACTTCGGGCCGACCTCCTGAAAGACATCGATCGCCTGACGGAACGATGCCTGCGAGTAGAGGTGGCGTCCCATTAGATAGAGAAGCTGGTTGTAGAGCTCTGGGTCTTTCTCCTTGAACTCCTCGAGCGCGCCGATGCCGTAACGGCCGACCTTCTCGATGATCCCAGAGGACTCCGGAAGCTTCGAGGCCAACAACCCAAGCCATTCGAGCGTGTCGCCAAAGTTGCGATGTGCCGGCCCCTGCGCACCGATGTCATCGAACACCGTGAGCGCGGACTGGTAGTAACCCATCTGGTAGAGCGACTGGCCCAGCAGAAACTGTGCTCGCTGTCGATTGCCGCGGCCGTCTTTCGACTTGCCCGCCGAGACGCGGTCGAACCCCATCGAGGCTTCCTCGTACTTCTTGCTCTCGAACGCGCTCAGCGCGGCCGCGAGTCGCTTCGACGGTTTGCCGAGCTTGGTGGGCGCGCGGCTCTGCCCGGTCTCGTCGAGACCAAAGCTCATGTCCTGTGCGCGGGCCGACATGGTCATCGCCAGGCCGCAGACCAACACAGGCACCGCCAAAAAGCGGATCCCCTTCATAAAGCGCTCCTTCGTGCGGAAGCTTGGTTTTCCAAGTTCCCCTGACCCCCAGAATTTGAACGAAACCAGCCCCTTCCGGTCCGCTCGCATACCATCATAGAAAGCAGCCGAAGGGGTCGTCAAGGTATAGGCCCATTGAGCTTTTGACGGGCTGACTGCAATTGATACTGGAAGCCTGTTCATGAGCCTGAGAAATTCCGCGTGAGGCGCGGGCTCGTGCCGCGTCTCCCTGTGTCTGACCCCCCCGGCGGGGGAAGTTTGGGTCCGATCTCTTATTGCCGTTATGCTGTGGATGACCGGGGGGTTCTCAGGGGGACATGATGAGTAAGAAGTTGCTTGAATTGATGGGGTTTGTAGCGATCTCGCTGCTGTGGCTGGCTGCGGCAGGCTGTGCGAACAGCGCTGTCGGCGACCCATGCGTGCCCGAGGCTGTGCCCGAAGGCGGATTCTTGGAGTCGGAAACCTATCTGGAGACCAGCTCGGTCCAATGCGCAACACGGGTGTGCCTCGTCCGAGGACTGGACGGTGACCCGAACAACCTCCAGCCGGACTGCTCGAAAGACCCGGACCCGCTTGAAAACCCCGCAGACTCGACGTGCGTCTCCGAAAACGAAGTCGAGCGCCGTGTCTACTGTTCCTGCCGATGCGGCGCGCCCGCAGAAAGCGGCCTCCCGACCTGCAGCTGCCCAGGCGGCTTCATCTGCGAAGAGGTCCTCGAGACCGGCGGCGACGGGCTGCGCGGAAGCTACTGCGTCCGCGACCCGCTCCTCGAAGTCGAGCAATAGAACAGCACTCGCCCGCCGAGCCGAGGCACTCGTTGCGTCTTTACTAGAGCAGCGTGGTTTTCAGATCTGCGGACGCAACGTCCAGGTCGGTCGATTAGAGCTCGATGTGATCGCAAGGCGCGGTTCGCTGATCGTCGTGTGCGAAGTACGTTCGCGCGCCAGCGCACGCCCGGTGTTCCCCGCGGAGACGATCACTGGGAAGAAGCTAGCCCGAGTGAGGCGTGCCACGGCGATGTGGCTACGCAGAGAGAAACTCGGACGGGTGCATGCGCGCATCGATGCGGCGGCAGTGGTGTTCGACGGGCCAGGCGGAGAGCCAAGGGTCGAGTACTACGAGAACGTTTCGTTTCCATTTAGGTCGGAGTGAGCGGGCACGTTCGCTGACGCTGGCACTGCCCCGCTCAAAGATCCTCCGGTCCCAACCCAGTTCGCTTCGCAATCCGAGCAAGCATCCTCGGACCAATCTCCACCCCGTCGTGAAACGCCCACACGTAATCGGGCCACCCGTCGCGCTCGAGCACCCGATGCGATCCGCGTTTGCGTTTGACGCGCCAACCGATGCGAAGAAGTGCCTTCAACACCTTCTTCGCCTTCGTGGAGGGCCAGTCCGTCACGCTGCTACGTGGAACGCGCTGAGCATGGCCTCGGAAACGGGCTCGCCTTGCTCTAGCCGATCCGCGATGACCCGGAGCGCTAGCGTCTGAACCGCACGAAGCGCTTCGTCCTTGCTGGCGCCGTAGGCCATCACGCCTGGCAGCGCAGGGACTTCGGCGAGCCAACGGCCGTCGTCCTCCCGCTCGAGCTCGATCGCAATGCTCATAGATTGATTATGCGCCACCTAACCTCCCGTGAAAAGTTGAGAGGTTATCGGCCGGCGGCGCGCGGGATTGCGTTCCCAAAGGGATATGTTTTTTGTTCGATTTCTCTTGACGGATCTGAGAGGTGTCTCGATTTGGCTCTCGCATCGCCCTCGGCGCGTGGGTGGGTGGAGCGTGTTGCAGCACGAGTGGTTCGGGATGGGTTTCTTTGATCGAAACGTCGAACGACGCCCTTTCTCGACCGCAGATCGGAAGCTAGGAGCGCGACGTTGGGTTTCGAACCCCCGTGATAGCGTCAGCTTCATGATGAACACCTCCTCTCTCCGACACCTCGACAGGAATCATCTGCTCCGCGACTTCTCTGCCCTGGTGGACCGAGAGCGCCGCGACACGGCCACGTTGCTCGCCTACATCGCGGAGATCGATCGACGCAAGTTGTACTTGGAGCATGCCTGCCCCTCAATGTTCGCCTTCTGCACGACTCGCTTTCACATGTCAGGAGCAATGGCCGCGAAACGTATCCGAGCCGGCCGCGCGGCCTACGCTTTTCCCTGCATTTTTGACATGGTCGCGTGTGGGGAGCTCCACCTCAGTGGGGTTCATCAGCTCGCCGCGCACCTCACGGAGGACAATCACAAGGTGGTTCTCAAGCGTGCCAAGCATAAGAGTATGCGCGAGATCGAGCGGCTCATCGCGGAGCTCTCCCCAAAGCCTGATGTGCCCGCGTCGATTCGCGCCCTACCGATCAGGAAGACTGAAGATCGCTTGCCGGTCGAAACCGCCCCTGCGAGCGCTCCGTCTGCGCAACCGAGCAGAGCGCTTCCCAGCTCCGCAACACCGCCATCGCGGGCCGTTCCCCTTTCTCCCCGGCGCTACAAGCTTCAGGTCACGATTGGGGAAGAGACTCGGGAGAAGCTTAGCGAGCTGCAGGACCTGCTCAGTCATCAGATCCCGGACGGTGACCCAGCCAAGATTGTCGAACGGGCATTGGATGCGCTGCTAACCGAAACCAAAAAGAGGAAGGCGGCGCTCACGAACAGACCTCACCGAGCTCAGAAGAAGAGCGGTAGCAAGACGCGCGCGATTCCCGCCCAGGCTCGCCGGGAGGTATTCGAACGGGATGAGGGGCGATGCGCTTTCGTCGACACCGAAGGCCGCCGTTGCTCTTCCACATGGCAAGTCGAGTTTCACCACCGAATACCCTACGCAAGAGGCGGCACGCACGACATCGACAATATCGAGCTACGCTGCAGAGCCCACAATCAATACGAAGCGGAATTGGAGTACGGGGCCCTTTTCATGGAGACGCGTCGCCATTCCAGGTCCGCCCATGGACGAAGTGGTTGATGCATGGCCTCTCAGGCGCTGGCGCTCATAGAGACAGCTGTGGCGACGGCCGACATTGCTACCCAGAACGCGAGCTCACCCGGGAATAACTGGAGTTACTCGTGGTCGAGAAGCCGACGCGTGTACGACAATCAACATTGATGTTCGCTGCGGTGCTGCCTCACGGGCTACGACTGCACCTCAAACGCACCCAACGTTCGCACGTCGCATATCGCACAACCTGAGTTGCTCAACCCAGCGCGGATTCTCCTATCGGCTCTGTGCCTGCTGCTCCACGATGCGCACTTGGTCCGCGACGGTCATGAACGGTTCCCCCCAGTGTAGGCCTGGACTGGCTCCTGTCGCCGCGATGCCTTCCTGAAGCTCTTGTGGCGTGAACGGCGGCTCCCGTGGGTCGTCAGCAACGAGGTCCACTTCGAGTGACCCCTCATCGTTACACCTGCTCTCGTAGATACCCGGATACCTGACCCATTCGGTTTCCACGGTGTCCGGGAAGAACGAGGCGAGCCGTGTTTCGGCCCGTGGGAACATCAGCGCCCCAAGCGTTCCAGAGCCGCCAAGCGACGCAGGGTTAACGCAGGCCCGTTGCATCGAAGCCGGTGTTAGGATGCTTGCGCAAGTGAGGCCCGGCACACCTGCGGCGACTGCGTCGAACGCAATGATGCATCCGGTCTGTGTCGCGGTCGCGCAGAGTGGGATGTTCGCATACGTCCCACCTACGACCTCGCCGGGAGGCACGTGCACTCCGGCACATTGGCCGCTAAAGACGGCGGAAACCAGTTGGCCCCGTAGGGTCTCATCGTCGTCGAATCTTTCTTCGAGGAGCGTGGTCATTATGTTAGGCCCCTGGGAATGCCCCAGCAGAACAAAACCTCGTCCCTCGTTGAAGTTCTCCATGTAATAGTCAAAGGCTTCGACCACATCGTCGTACGCCCGCTTGAAGAACTCGGTTTCCTTCCAGGTGAAGAGATACTCGCTGTAGACGGAAATCGTCATCTGGCGGTAGAGCGGCGCGAACATCCGACACACGCCTCGGAAATGCGCGCCCTGCTTG
>QMMB01000067.1 GCA_003647035.1 Deltaproteobacteria bacterium
TAGCCGCCGGCACCGAGGTCTACGCCGAGTTCTGTGAAGGCTGCCACCCCGGCGGCGAAGAAGGCGACGGCCCAAAGATCGCAGGCGCCGGCGCCTCCCCGTCCCAGCTGCGCTGGAAGGTTCGCTCGGGCGGCGACGACATGCCGGCCTTCGGCCCCGACAAGATCAGCGACGCCGACCTAGAAACCCTACTGGCCTACGCCCAAACCATCGGCGCCGTCGCCAACTAGTTGTTTCGGCAATAGCCGAAGGGAATGAACTCGTCCTGCTCCGCACGGGTGCGGATCACGACCTCCTGCTTGCCACGCGGGCCGACCCTCACGCTCTTGGGCGGCTGGGGGTCGACTTCTACGCAGGAGGACGGCTCGGGATGGGCAGCACAACACTGGCGCCGACACTGATGAAGCCCGGCCTACGCCGTCGTCAGTCGATACACCTTGATATTCCGGTCTGTCCTCTTCACGTACGACTTCATCTGCGGAATCGTGTCGGCGATTTTCGGCCACAGAATGGCTTTCTCCGAGTCAGTCAAACGGGTGGCGACAACTTCCTTGCTGTCGGCGCCGAACCGCATCTTCGCCGATGGGTTCGCATCCAGGTTGTACGACCACGCGGGATGATTCGTGCCTCCGAAGTTGCTCGCTACGATCAGCACATCCGCGCCGTCCTCCGCGTACCCGAGCTGAACGGTTCGCTCCTTGCCTGACTTGCGACCGATGGTCGTCAGCGTGAGCTGCGGGATGGTCAAGGGCCCCGTGCTGGTAAAGCGTCCTCCGCTCACCTTGTACAGGAACGGATCCACTCTCGCAGCGAACGTCTTGGCGACCCAGCGCCCCACCGGGGTCACCGTAAAGTCATTGATAAAATCCCGATAGCTCATCTCGTCTCCACTCCGATTGAGCGTACCACGAAACCCCGTACGTCCCGGGCTCGAGAGTCGAAGACGCGGACCGAGGGCGGGCGTCGTTACAATCCTAGCCAGCTTCTTGCGTCTAGAGGGCGCGTTCCCCTCCGGACTTCGAAGAAGAGGATCGCGTCGGGGCTGCCGGTATCGAGGGTGCCCACGCGCGTACTCATGCCCACCCAGTCGCCGACTTGGACATCGGCGGCGCTCAGCCCGCCGTAGACGGTGTAGAAACTGGCCCCGTGATCGATGATGACCATCAGGCCGTAGGCTCCGTAGCTGCGAGCAAAGGCTACTCGTCCGTCCGCTGCTGCACGCACCGGTCCGCCCGGTCGCCCGTAGAACTCTAGGCCGGCAGCGCCTTCGCGCGAGCTCTCGCCGATCCGCATGGACCCCTGTACGGGCAACGCCAACTGGCCTCGCATCTGCGCAAACCCATCGCCGAGGTCATCCATGTCGCCAGACACCCGGATGCGGCCGTAGCTCACGCTGTGGCTCGGCAGGTCTTCGCGTTCACCGCGAAGCGTCTCCTCGAACAGAGAAGCGCTGCGACGGCTGTGCTCGATCTCTTCCTTCTTGGCCTCGAGCGCACGCAGGGCGATCTGCGCCTCTTGCAAAGCGTCGGTCAGTTGGTTTCTTTCGACCCGAAGGGCCGCGCCCCGCTCACCTAGAAAATCCATCGTGTCGAGGTCGCCCTTGACCATTCGAGAGAGCCGCTGCACCCGCGCCAGGTGTCCCATCAGCGCGTCGAAACCTCCAGCGATGGGAAGCATCCCGGCACGCCGAATGCGATATAGGCCCCGCGCACGCTCGTGCAATCTTTCCTCGGCCTCTTCGCGCTTGTCCGCAAGGCCGGAAATCTCGGTGTCGATTTGTGCTTGCCGTGTCTGTGCGTGCTCCACGCGCGCCAGGTTCTCTGCGATCTCTCCTTCGACGGCATCGACGTCGGCCAACCCATTGGCTCCGGGATCCTGCTCCGCGCCGGCCAACCCGGTTGCCGAGAGGAGTCCGACCACGATCCAAACCGAGAATCTACTTTTGCTTTTCATGTCACACCGCGAGATAGCGTCGCACCGACACGGCGCTCCCAACGGCTCCAATCACTGCGCCGCCCAGCAGCATCGCCACCAGCGTCCACGCGCCGAGGAAAACCACCCGGCTCCCGGTTAGCGCAGCGAGGGTCGAATCGACCGAGTCGTGAAGGGCGAGATAACCCGCCAACAATGCGAGAATCGCGAGAAGGGACGAAGCGAACCCTTGAAACATGCCCTCGAGGACGAACGGCCCGCGTACGAACCCGTTCGTCGCGCCGCAGAGCTTCATCACCTCGATCTCTTGGCGCCGTCTCGCGACCGCCAATCGAATCGTGTTGCCGATGACGGCCACCACACAGAACATGACCAACACGGCAAGTCCGGCGGCGAGCATCCGTGCGCCCCACAATAGGTTGTCGAGCTTCTGAAACCAGCTGCCGTAGCTTTCGACATCGCTCACGGCGCGGAATTGAGTGAGCCGCATGGCGATCGATTCGCTGCGTTCGCGCGTCACGCCCTGAACCAGCGCCACCTCGAGCGAAGCGGGGAAAACCTCGGAGGGAAGCGAGCTCAAATCGGCTCCGACGTCCGCCTCTTCCAGAAACGACTCGCGCGCCTGCGTCGGCGTCACGTGCGTCACTTCGTCCACGTCGGCCAAGCCCTCAAGCACGACCCGCAGCTGTGCGATGTCCTGCGGGTCGGCGTCATCCTTCAAAAAGAGGGTGATGCGCCCACTCTGACCCCAGCGCGTCGCGGCTGCGTCGAGGTTGGTGACACCGAGCAGCGTCGCCCCCAAACAGATGAACGCGACCGCCAAGCTCGTGACCGCCACGACATACAGGCGTCGCTCCTCGCGAAGACCCCGCCTCGCTCGCGTGATTGCGCTCTTCACGTCCATTGTTTCACCCCACCAGCGTGTGAATGCCGCTACTGCCCTGCCAGTGCTTGAGGCCCTGCTGAGCCTCCGACACGCGGCCGTCATCAATCGAGATCAAGCGGTGGTCCCGCTTGGAGATGAGGGAATGGTCGTGCGTTGCAAACAACACGGTCGTCCCTGTCGCATTGATCTCTTCAAAGAGCGTGAGGATGTCGATCGCGAGATGCGGGTCGAGGTTGCCGGTCGGCTCGTCCGCCAGAATCAGCGCAGGCTCCGGAACGATCGCCCTGGCGACCGCGACACGCTGCTGCTCGCCGCCCGAAAGATTACTGGTCTGCTCCGGACCCCGGCCGGCCAAGCCGACTCGCTCGAGTGCCTCTGCTACGCGTGAGCGGATGAGGCGCTGCGGCATCGACACGATTTCGAGCGCCACGGCGACGTTTTCGAAGACCGTCCAGTGATCGATGATGCGGAAGTCCTGAAACACGATGCCGAGGTTGCGCCGAAGGAACGGGATCGACTTGTCGGTCAGCCGCGCGATGTCGCGACCGCAGAAGAGCACTCGGCCCTCGTCGACTCTGAGCTCGCGGTAGACGAGCTTCAGCAGCGTGCTCTTGCCCGCGCCGCTCGGCCCAGTGATGAACACGAACTCCCCGCGCTCAACCGAGAGATCGACTCCACGAAGGGTCGGCTGGTCGGGCCGGAAGAACTTGTACACGTCCTCTAAGACCAGAATCGGCTTCGCCAGCTGCGGCTGGCTCGCACGTTGGCCGGCGCGAAAGAACGGAAACGGGCGAACGACCTTGGTTCCCTGCATAGAGTCCCGCTAACCCGTTCAGCTCCCCCTGGGCAAGAAATCGGCCAACAATCCGCGGTTGCCGAGGGCCCTGCTCCGGCTAGAGTCTGCGCAGCATGGGCGAGCGAGCGGTCTTGTATGAGGCGGCGAACCGGATTGGGATGATCACCTTGAATCGCCCCGACCACCGGAACGCCATGACTCCAGAGCTTCTGGATGCGTTTTCCGAGGCGATTGGGGAGGCGCGGCGCGACGAGGAGCTCCGATGTCTCCTGATCACCGGCAAGGGTCGCTGCTTCAGCGCCGGTGCCGACCTCCGCTCGTCGATGCAGCGAAGCGATCTCGGAAAGCCATCCCGGGACGCCTCATTCGCGATGTACGAGCCATTTCTGCAGGTGCTGGACGTCGAGGTGCCCGTGATCGCCGCGATGAACGGCCATACCGTCGGGGGTGGATTCGGTCTCGCCCTGCTCGCCGACATCCGGGTCGCCAACGTGGACGCCAAATACGGAGTCAATTTCGCACGCTTAGGAATCCATTCTGGACTCGGCATTAGCTATTTGCTCCCTCGACTGGTGGGAGCAGCCTATGCTTGCGAGCTGCTGTTCACGGGCAAGCTCATCCGCGGAGACGAGGCGCTTGGCATTGGGCTCGTCACGCACGCCGAGGAGGCCGACGAGGTGCTCCCGACCGCGATGGGACTCGCGCGTGCGATTGCCGGCTCCGCCCCGAAGGCCGTGAGCCAGATGAAGGCGTCGATCCGCCGCGGGCTTCAGTGGGAGATTCGCGAAGCCGCTCTGCAAGAGGCGGGGCTTCAAGCGGAGAGCCTGGGCACGGCCGACGCCAAGGAAGGGGTGAGCGCGATCCTTCAAAAGCGGGAACCCGAGTTCACCGGGAGATAGACCCATGTTGGCAACCCCGGAGCTACCCATCCCGCTCGACGCCGTGCCCGAACCACTGCGTCGCTTTGCCGATCCCAACGGACCCACCGCAGCCAGGATGATGGCGGCTCGGGGGATGGTCCCCGTCAAGGGCGGCGACCTGGTGCTGCTGCTCGCGCAACTCAGCGCCGATGCCGACCCCGGGGTCTCCAAGTCAGCGGGCGATACGCTCGCAGAGCTTCCGGAGACGGTGCTTCTCCCTGCTTGCGGCCAGGACCTCCATCCGGCCGTCTTGCATGAGGTCGCCCTCCGCTTTTCGACCCACGACGAGGTGTTGGCGCGCCTCGCCCAAAACCACGCCGTCGCCGACGCGACCATCGCCGCGATCTCCGCCCACTGCCCCGAACGCATCACCGAGATCATCTCCGTGAACCAGCAACGCCTCCTCGGGGCGCCGCAGATCATCGAAGCCCTCTACAAGAACCGCAACACCCGCATGTCGACGGCCGACCGTCTGATCGAGCTCGCGGCGCGCCACGAAGTCGAGCTGACCGGCATTCCGATGTTCGAAGAGCTGAAGAGGGCCATCCAGGGCCAGCTGATTCCCGAGGCGAGTGAGAAACCGCTACCGAGCGACGCCGCGTTCGCGAGGGCTCTCGAGGAAGACAGCGACCAGGACGCTGTCGCGCGGGACAAGGCCGATGGCACCGAGGAGACCAAGGAGGAGTTCATCTCCCTTCAGTCCAAAATTCGCGCGATGAACGTCGGCGAGAAGATCCGCATGGCGCTGCTCGGCAATGCAGCGGCGCGGTCGATGCTGGTGCGCGACCCGAACCGCGTGGTTTCGATGGCAGCAATCGCCTCTCCCGCCATGGGGGACGGCGAGGCCAAGAACGCAGCTCAGAGCCGCGAAGTGTCCGAGGACGTGCTCCGATTCATCGCCAAGAAGCGTGAGTGGGTTCGGAACTACGAGATCAAACGACACCTGTGCAAGAACCCGAAGACACCCCTTGCCTTGTCGATGACGTTCCTCGCGCACCTTCGCCGCAACGATCTGCGAGCGTTGGCGCGGAGCCGCGGCATTCCGGGGGCCCTCAAGGAGGCGGCCAAGCAACGCTCCAAGAAGTTCGACTGATGAGCCTATTCAAGAAGCTGTTTGCTGCGGACCCCGACGGCCTCGAAAAGAAAGCCGATGCGCTCTACGCCGCGGGCGACTACGGCCCCGCGAAGCTCACGTACGAGAAGGCGCTCGCTGCCTCTGCACAAGGTGCGCATGCAGCACTCGCAGAGAAGGCTCGACGATGCACCGACGGTATCGCGCGGCAACGCATCGAAGAAGCGAGAGCGTATCTTGCGCAGGGCTCGATCGAGCTGGCGGAGCAGGAGCTCGAGGGCGCCCTGGAGGTTGCGCTCGACCAGGCGCTTCACGACGAGGCCCAAGGGTTGCTCGACGGGCTCGAGGCGAAGGAAGCGCAGGAGCAGGCGACGGCCCCCGAAACGACGGACGAGGAACGCATCGCCCTGCTAATGGGTCAATGGGGCGAGGCCCAGGCGGAGGAATACGACAGCTACGGTGACGCCTTGATCGACGGGCTGCTCGCGATGCACAAGGAGCAGTTCGACGATGCGCGCGCTCAGCTCGAAGCACTCCTCGAGGATGCATCGGAACCGCGATATCTTTGGCTGGAAGTGGGCCGCGCGCGCCTGCTCGCCGACGACGCGCCCGCCGGGAAAGCGGCGTTGCAAAGCTTCCTCGGCGCCTTAGAGGACGAGGAAGGAGGCGAAACCAAGCTGGCCGCCAACCTCGCTCTGGCCCGACTCGCCGCCGCCGCCGGGGACTTTGAGGAGGCGATGGGCTATTTCGAGGGCGCCGTACACGCCCTGCCAGAGGACTACCGGCCGTATCTCGCCATGGGGGCATTCCTTCGGGACAAGGGGCACGGCGACGAGGCGCTCGAGGTGCTCCAGACGTCGCTCGAGCTCGGAAAGAAGGCCGGTACCGACTGGCGACTTCTCGAGGAGATTGGACTGGCGTCCGAGCTCGCTGGCAAACCCGAGGACGCCAAGAGTTTTCTAGAGCAAGTCGTCGAGTTCTTTGCGAATCACCAGATCACCGATTTCCCGCCAACGACAGCCACGACCCTTGCGAAGCTGTACGAAGCCGACGGACGGCTGGAACGCGCGGCGGACCTCTACCGGGCGCTGAGCCAGGGGAGCGACACGGATAGACACGCGCTCTATCACTACGAGACGGGACGCCTGCTTCTCGCCCTCGGCCTGACGGACGAGGCCCGCCGAATGCTCACCCGGGCCGACGCGCTCACCTCTGACGACGACGCCGAATTGTCCCAACAGGTGACGGCGTTGTTGCAGGGCTAGCGCCTAATCTACTGATTTCACGCCGCTTTCCGAGTCGATGACGGCCCGCAAATCGGTGCTATGTTTATCGGGCGCAGAGGCGTGGACCGGGAATCTACCTGGCCGCGACCAAAGCGAATCAATCCCATGAGCGGAACAGGACACGCGTCCGAGGAGCGGCCCGTCACGGTGCCGCGTATTCGCAAGATGAAGCGTGACGGAACGCGCATCACCATGGTGACCGCGTACGACGCCACGTTCGCGCGCCTATTCGACGATGCTGGCATCGACGTCCTGCTCGTGGGGGACTCGCTCGGCATGGTGGTGCAAGGGCACGACTCCACCCTGCCCGTCACGGTCGACGAGGTGATCTATCACTGCCGCGCCGTCGCCCGTGGGACGCGCCGCGCGCATGTGGTCGGCGACATGCCATTCCTCAGTTGGCAGGTGAGCCCCGAGCAGGCTCTCACGAATGCAGGCCGGTTCCTTTCCGAGGGGGGGGCGCAGTCGGTCAAGCTCGAAGGCGGGGTCGATGCCGCCCCGACGATCGAGCGCATTGTCCACGCAGGCATTCCGGTCATGGCGCATGTGGGGCTGACGCCCCAGAGCGTGCATGCGATGGGCGGCTTCCGGGTACAGGGCAAGTCCGAGAGAGCGGCGGCCCGCGTGTTCGCCGATGCCAAAGCCGTAGCCGACGCGGGCGCGTACTCCTTGGTGCTCGAAGGCATCCCGACTGACCTCGCAAAGCGAATCACCGACGAGGTCGACATCCCGACCATCGGCATCGGCGCGGGCCCCCACTGCGACGGCCAAGTACTGGTCTGCTACGACCTGCTCGGCCTGACGCCCGACCTCAAGCCGAAGTTCGTGAAGCGATATGCTGAGTTTTTCGAGGAAGGCTTGACCGCCGCGCGGCGCTACCGCGACGAGGTTCGCGCCGGCGTCTTCCCGAGCGAAGAGTATGCCTTCGGCGACGTGAAGAAGACTGACACCCCGGCCCCCGCGTCGAGCCTCACCCTCGTGCGTGATCCCCACACTGGTTACGGACCGCGGGGATGACCACCGTGGTCCGCAAGCCTGCCGAATTTCGGCGGGCCTGCGATGATGCGCGCGCCGACGCCCGCAGCGTCGGGCTCGTGCCAACGATGGGCGCGCTCCACGACGGGCACTTGTCTCTCGTCGAGGCTGCCAAGATCCGCACCGACTTCGTCGCGGTGACCATCTTCGTCAATCCTCTGCAGTTCGGGGCTGGAGAGGATCTTGATCGCTACCCGCGAAATTTCGAAGACGACCTGGCGGGCTGTCGCAAACGGGGCGTCGATTTGGTGTTCGCCCCGGCGCCTAACGCGATGTACCCGGCCCAGTTCCAAACGAACGTGTCCATCGGAGACCTCGCCACGCCGCTCGAAGGCGAGTGTCGTCCGGCGCATTTCGACGGCGTGACCACGGTCGTGGCCAAACTGTTCAACCTGACCGGGCCCTGCACCGCAATGTTCGGCCGCAAGGACTATCAGCAGTGGAAAATCCTCGCGCGGATGGCGCGCGATCTCGACATGCCTGTCGAGGTCGTGGGATGCCCCATCGTTCGCGAGCTGGACGGCCTCGCTTTGTCCTCCCGCAATCGATACCTGTCCGATACCGAACGAGCCCGCGCGCTCGGCATCGTCTCTGGACTCCGAGCCGCCCACGATGCATGGGCCGAGGGCGAACGACACCCCGACGCCTTGCGCTCCCTCGCGGCCAAGCAAGTGCAAGCGGGTTTCGATCGAGTCGACTACGTGGCTGCCGTCGACCCAGACACACTCGTGCCCCCGACGGAGGCTCCGTCCGGTCTGTTGATCGCGGTGGCCGCGCATCTCGGAACGACGCGACTGATCGACAATGTCGTGCTGGGCGCAGATCCGCGCCCGTAGGCCGCGGCACCAACATCTGCCGAGTTCGATTCCATGACGTAAACGCATGGTTCGCGTATGCTGGAATCATGAGTCGACCACCCACCCCAAAACTCACCGCGGACCGCCTGGCCGACATCGGCCTCTTCGGGGGCCTGAGCCAGGAGACGCTCGATGTCCTGGCTTCGTCGCTGCCGACGAGCCGTGTCGAAGCGGGCGACTTGGTCGTCTCAGAGGGTGACCAATCAACCCAAATGTTCGTGGTCATCGCCGGCGAGCTCGAGGTCATCAAGAAGGGCGAGTCGGGCGGCGACGTTCGTGTAGCAGTGCTCGGTCCGAGCGACTGGTTCGGCGAAATGTCGATCATCGACGTGCAGCCGAGGTCGGCCAGCGTGCGCGCCGTCGCTCCGACGCTCGTGCTTGCGGTCACCGCCGACCACGTGGAGAACCTGCTCTACCGGCGCGACGTGAAGGACTACGCGCTCTTCATCATGAACATCGCGCGCGAACTCAGCCGACGCCTCCGGGTAGCCGATGGAATCCTCGCGCAGTTCTACACGGCGCTCTCCCACCAGTACGGTCCCGGCCAACGACCCTGACGGTGTAGCTAGAGCACGCGCGGCGCCGGACTGGTCAGGCCCTTCAGCTCCTCGCGCTCCTTGAGTGCCTCGAGAATGATGGTCGCCGTCTCTTCGATGGCGCAGTTCGTGACGTCGACGACCATCCACTCGGAGTGCTCGCGGAAGATATCGTGCGCATACTCGAGCTCGGCTTTCACATGGTCGCGGAGGCCGTAGCTCGCATCGGACGGCATCCCGAGCTGTTGGAGGCGCTGCCCGCGGATATCCGTCAGTTGATCGACGTCGACCGTGAGGCCCACGACCCGGTAGCCCGGAAGCTCGTAGAGCTCGCTTGGTGGATCGACGCCGAGCACCAGCGGCACGTTGGCGATCTTGAGCCCGCGTCCTGCTAAGTACGTCGATAGCGGCGTCTTGCTCGTGCGACTCACGCCCACCAGGACCAGATCGGCCTTGTGAAGGTTGCGCGGCTCTTTGCCGTCGTCGCTTTTGACCGCGAACTCAATCGCCTCGACGCGACGAAAGTACTCCTCCGACAGGGGCATCTCGGCTGTCGGGATGTTGACGGGATCGGCTTTGAGGTATTGACCGACCTGCCTGATCAGCGAGCCGATCACGTCCACATGCCTGACGCCGAGCTTCGTCGCCTCCTCGTTGAAGTGGTCGCGAAGCTCCGGGCGCACCAAGGTGAACACGACCATCGCCCCTTGGGCGGCCGCGTTCTCGAGGATGGCAGTCAGGCCGCGTCGATCTCGGACGCGGCGCTCGAGCTTGAGCCTGATGCTGTGTTCTGGAAACTGAAGGAGCGTTGCTCGGGTGACCCGCTCGGCCGTCTCCCCGGTGGAGTCACTGACGACGTAGATGACCTTCGCATCCATCGGCGCACGGTTCAGGCGCGGCGACCCAGCTTGCGTCCATGCATGCGATTGACGCGACGGCGGTTCTTCGCCTTGCGTTTCGCATTGCGGCGCGCGGCCTTGTTGCGCTTCCGGGGCCGGTCGCTGTTGGCGATGTTCAAGTACATGAATGACTCCTAGGGGCGGGGTGTAAGGGATGGCCGGCGGGTTCGCAAGCCGTCACTGCGCGGGCGCACATTCCCCAAGGCTATTGCAGCTTTCCCCTGCCCTGCATTCGCTGCTGTCGATGCAAAAAGGCAGGCAAA
>QMMB01000068.1 GCA_003647035.1 Deltaproteobacteria bacterium
CGCCGCGACCGCGGCGGTCAGCGCATCCATCGGCTCGCCGCTCTCGGGCAGCGTCTTCAAAAGATCGATGATCCGGAACTTGAGGCCGCGCTCCGCGATCAGTTGGAGGCGGAATTCGTCGAGCTCGGGCGTGCTTGGCAGGCGTCCAAAAAGGAGCAAATAGGCCACTTCTTCGTAGGAACCGCGCTCGGCCAGCACCTCGATCGGGTAGCCCCTATACTGGAGCTTCCCCACGGACCCATCGATCAAACAAATGCTGCTGCGGGCGGCTGGAATGCCGGCCAAGCCTGGAATGTATTCGGGCACTTCGGCCATGGTCTCCACTTTCGAGCTTGAAGGTCGGGCGGCCAACCTAGCTGTTCACCCAACGGGCGCAAGCCGAGGCGAAAAGCCCTGCAAAAACGGGGCGAGCGGACCCGAGCACCGCGTCGGCAGCCTCTTCGGTGGCCTCCGCGCGAAGGCGTGCCTCGGGGGATTGCGGGGTCCCCCGAATGACGATGCGCGTGTCGAGCTTCACATCGGCCGATGAGTCGACGCGTACGGCACCGGCCTCGATGAGCTCGTCGACGAATCGCAGGCTCGAAACCCCGTCTCCCGCGTCAGCGACCGAGACGCACCAGCCACCAATGTTCAATATCGCGGGCGCCCGAACCGGAGGGTCACTGGAGTCGTCGAGCACGGGAAGCGAGCGCTTCAACCTCGCTCGACCTCGAGCCCGTCGGCTTCCCAGTGAAGGAACCCACCGGCGAGAAAGCCAACCTGTACGCCATCGGTCTGCAGCTTCTCGCTCCAATCCTTGGCTTCCTCGCTGCGTCCATAGAGAACGCGAATGCGGCCGTCGAACGGCTGGAGCTCCTCGACACGGGCAGGCAGATCTCCGGCTGGGACGTGAATTGCAGTTGGAATCCGGTAGCGCGCGTACGAGGCTGCGTCCCGAATGTCGACAGGCAGTGCCTTGCCCTGCGTCAGCCAAAGCGCGAGCTCTTCGGGCCGGACCTCCGCGGCGGCGCGCGGCATCACCGGCTCGAGCAAGCGCAATATGCCGGCTTTATCGAGTGCGCCGACGTGCTGCTGGACCACCCTGCCCTGCGCGATCACCAGCAACATCGGGATCGACTGCGCCTGAAAAGTCTGTGCGACCATGGGGCTGCTGTCGACGTCCACTTTGACGACTTTGATTTTGCCGGCCAGCTCGTCGGCGAGCTGCGCCACGATCGGCGACACCTGCTTGCAGGGCTGGCACCAGTCCGCGTAGAGGTCCACCAGCACGGGAAGCTCCGAGCGGAGAACCTCGGCTTCAAAGGTCGCGTCTGTGACGGCTTGAACTGGCATCTCAGTATCCCCTGTCTTGCATCTTTGATTCTGTCACGATCCCCACACTAGCGCTCGTCCCTAGCCGATTGGCCCCGGCGGCGATCATTGCGTCCGCGGTGGCGGCGTCGCGAATTCCGCCCGATGCCTTCACGCCGAAGTCCTCTCCTACCTCGGCGCGGAGCAGTCGCACGTCGTCTTCGGTCGCTCCGCCGCCACCGAATCCGGTCGAGGTTTTCACAAAGCTCGCGCCCGAGGCCCGCGTCCACTCGGCCCCGCGCTGCTTTTCCTCGTCTGCGAGCAGCCGGGTTTCGAGAATCACTTTCACGGGCCTGCCGTCCGCCGCGTCGACCACCCTGCGGATGTCGTCGATGAAGATCTCGCGCAACCCACCCTTGAGCGCACCGATCTGGCACACCATGTCGATTTCCGAGGCGCCATCGAGCACCGCCTGGGCGGCCTCGGAAGCCTTTCCGGCCGAGTTGCCGGCTCCGAGCGGGAAGCCAACCGTGGAGGCGATCGGGAGCTGGCGGTCCGCCAGCAGTGAGGTACAAAGCGCCACGTGGGCCGAGTTGACACAGACGGTTGCAAAGCTGTGCTGGACAGCCTCCTTGCACAATCGCGCGAAGTCCGCCTGGACTGCGTCCGGTCGCAGGAGGGTGTGATCGATGAAAGCAGCCAGATCCCGACGCATTTGACGTCTTTTCCTAGCAACGATTCGGCAGGGCGACCAACCGCGCACAATTACGGGCCAAGGGGGCTTCTCGACTGATGGACGTTACTTGCGAGCGCTGCGGCACCGAATACGAATTTGACGAGACCTTGCTTTCCGGGCGCGGCACCAGTGTGAAGTGCACCAACTGTGGCCACGTGTTCAAGGTTTACCCTGGGGCCCGGGGAGAGGCGGACCGTGCCACGACCAGTTGGCGTCTCCGGCTCGAAGATGGGACCATCGACACGATCGACTCGCTCCGAGAGCTGCAACGGCGAATCGGCTCCGGGGAGGTGTCGCCCGAGAACGACATCGCGCGGGGCGAGGAAGGCTGGAAGACGCTCGGCTCCATCCCCGAGCTCGAGACGTTCTTCCAGGCGGCCGGAGTTCAGATCTCGCCTAGAGACGGCCGCTCTCCTGTTCCGCCATCGCCCGTGCCTCCCGCGCCGACGGAGAAGGACTCGAGCTTGCCGCCGGGGAGGCGCCCGCGGCAACCGACGTTGCTGGGGGTCATGCCGGTGGATAGGGCGGTGGCAGCGGCAGAGTCAGCGACAGAGTCGGTGACCGGGTCAGCGACAGAGTCAGTGACCGGGTCAGGGGCGACCGAGGGGGCGGCTTCGTCGTACCGGTCTCCCTATGTGTCTGATTCGGTTTCCGCTCCGGTTTCTGCTCCGGGCGCGACGCCTTCGACTCCACCCGCAGTTGTGGCGGAGGACGCAGAGTTTCACGAGAGGCCGAGGACCCCATTGCACTCCTCTGCGCGGCCAAGCACACCGCCGCCGGCGTACTATGAGGACGACGACGACATTCCGGACCTGCCAGGGCGCGGCGGGTCACCGCTGCGTTGGCTCGTGTTGATCGTGGTTGGCGGCATGCTTGCACTGATGGGCACGCAGTGGGAGCGCGTCACGCGATTGCTGGGCGTCGGCAGTGACCCGGCGTTGATCGCGGCGGGCGTTACCGAAGGCGACGCCGGCCTCGCCGAAGGGTATCCGCAGGCGTACGCGAGCGCGATCGAGGCATACGGCCGCGCGATCGAAGCCGGCGCCGACCGCGACCCAGAGGTGCTGGCCAGCCTCTCCCGAGGGTACGCGCTCGCAGCACAGGCGCAGATCGACAGCGGCGCAACCGGTGAAAGCGTAACGAGCCTTTCGGCAGCCGCGCTCACGACCGCGCAGAGCGCAGTCGCCCTAGATGAGAGAGAGCTGGACGCAAAGCTCGCGCTGTCCGATGCGCTTCGCTTGGCGGCCGACCACACCGAGGCACGTTCCATCCTCGAGGACGCACGCTCGATGGCGTTCAGTCGAACTTCGGAGTTCTTCCGTATCGACGCGCGCCTAAGCGCTGCCGAAGCCGATGGGGGCTTGGAGAATGGTCTTCGAAGCGCGAAGCAAGCCGTAGAGCTTTCGCCGAATGGAGTTCCCTATTTGCTGTTGCTGGCTCGCGCGCAGCGCGCCGCGAATGATGACGCGGACGCTCGCGTCGCGCTCGGCACCATCCTCGCGGACTATCCCGAGCATCCGGTGGCTACCCAGCTGTTGGCCGATCTCGAGACGATCGAGGCAGTGGCGGACGCGGGCGTGGCGGACGCGGGCGTGGCGGTGGTGGCAGAGCCAGCGGCAGTGGCAGAGCCAGTGGCAGTGGCAGAGCCAGTGGTAGAGCCAGTGGTAGAGCCAGCGAAGGAGGTGGGCGCTAAGACAGCCCAGCCGAAGCGGCGGGCACGGCCCAAGAAGCGCAGCGCTCCGAAGAAGCCTGTTTATGACGAGTATGATCAGCTGGCGAAGGCTGCTGGTGACGATGCGTTCGTCGATGGACGGCCGCCGGTACGTGACTACGAATGGTACATGCGGCAAGGACGCGCCGAGCTCGCTGGGGGCAACTTCTCACGCGCTCGCGCGTTCTTCGATAGCGCTCTCGAGGCCCGTCCGGGGTCGGCCGAGGCGATGGACGGGCTCGGCCACGTGTCCACCCGCATCGAAGACTTCAACTCCGCCCTGCGCTACTTCCGTGTGGCGGCGCAGCGAGGCCATCCGGACGGCTACTACAATCTTGGGGAAACGTACGAGAGCCTTGGACGCAATGAAGAAGCGGTCTCGGCGTACTACACTTACGTGAAACGGCGTCCGTCAGGCGGCCATGCCGCCGCCGCTAGATCAGCGATCAAGAGATTGGAACCCAACGCAAAGCTGCCACTCGAACCCGAATCCGAGTTGGAGCCCCAACCCCAACCCGAACCCAAACCCGAACTCGAGCGCGAAGCTGGAGCGGACACCGAAGCGGAGCCCTCGCCCGTGGAAGAGTCGGCGCAGGCGTCAGAACCGGTAACACCATGAGCCCTGCTGCACGTCGTCATATCTCCGCGATTCTCGCGATTCTCACGCTCCTCGTCACTGTCTCATGTAGCGAAGAAAGCGAAACCGTAGACGAGCCGGAGGTTCGCGAGCTACGGCTTCTGCAGGCGTTTCCGGATGGAGCGGAGCACGACCCCTTCTCGCGCCCACAGCCCACGCTTCACGACGTCCTCACCCGAATCTGGGACGCTACAGACGACGAAAACGTGAAAGGCCTCTTCGTACGGGTGGGCCCGCTTCAGGGGGGCTGGGGCAGCGTCGGAGATCTCGTCGAGGCGTTGAGCGAGTTTCACGCGGAGGACAGACCCGTCCATTGCCACTTCGAGACCGTAGACAACGTTGGCTACTTGCTCCTTGCATCGGTGTGCGACCGGATCGGCATGTCGCCGGCGGGCACACTCGATTTGATCGGCCCAGCGGCCGTGATGATCTACGCCCGCGCGTTGCTCGAGAAGGTAGGCGTCGAAGCCGAGATCATCCACATGGGGCGATACAAGGGCGCTGGCGACATGTTCATTCGAAACGACATGCCCAAGGAAGCCAAGGCCTCGATGGATGCCATCCTCGACGATCTTTACGCCGCTCTGATCGAGGCAACCCAGGAGAGAACCGACGGGCGACCGAGCGAGGCCAAGAGGTTGATCGACGCAGGCCCGTACGGCTCAGCGGCGGCCGTGGACGCGGGCCTGGTTGATTCGGTGAGCTTCCTTCGAGAAGCGCGCGAGGAGATCAAAAAGGTGGCGGGCGTTGATGCGATTCGTCGCACGCGCATGCTGCCCAAGCAGGAGCAGCTGACTCTCGGCCAATTTCTGAAACTGCTGAGCGGCGAGTCCGACAAGACCGAGGCCGCCGGGGAGCGCGTTGCCTTGGTGTTCGTGAACGGCAGTATTACCGACGGGGAGTCCGGCTCGACGGGTGATGCGGTGTCCGGGCCCTTCGTGCGCGTGATGAAGCGGCTCGAAGACGATGAAAACGTCAAGGCTGTCGTCATGCGCATCAACTCGCCCGGCGGTTCGGCACTCGCTAGCGACCGGATGTGGGATGCGGCGCGCCACCTCGCGGAGGCCAAGCCGCTGATAGCAAGCGTCGGCGACATGGCCGCCAGCGGCGGCTACTACATCGCTTCGGCGGCCGATGAGATCCTCGCGCACCCGAACAGCCTGGTCGGGTCGATCGGCGTCGTCGGCGGGAAGTTCAACTTTGCGGGGCTCGCCGAGGACATCGGCGTGAGCGCGTACGTCCTGCAGCGCGGCCAGCACGCGGCATGGTCGACCCCCGTCCGTGCGCTGAACCCGAGCGAGCGGAAGGCTTTCGAGAAGCTGCTGCGCAACACCTACGATCGGTTCATCGACCGGGTCGCAACCGGCCGCAAGATGGAGCGCCAAGCGGTCCTGCGGGCAGCGGAAGGCCGCGTGATGACCGCGCAAGACGGCATGGAGCTCGGCCTCATCGACGAGATGGCCGGCTTGAGCGCAGCACTGATCTTGGCCCGCGCAGCCGGTGGTCTGGGCCCTGACGCACCCGTGGAGCTCTGGCCTTCGACGAAAGGCATGCTCGACGCGATCAACGACCTGTTGAGTGGCAACGGGGACGACGACGCGCAAACGCTACAGCGCTTGTGGCTTCGACGGCATCCTCTAGCCGCTTCCTTGCCGCTCGAGCCTTGGGCCGACCTGCTCTACACGCTGTCTCGCGAGCACGTCGCGCTGGTTCCGCCGTACTTTTTTTCAGTGCGCTAGAGCGGTCTAAGGGTCGGTTGGGGGAATGACGACGGCACAGTATGGCCAGGTGTCTTGGCCCTTCAAGCAGCTGTCATCAAGCTCGTCTGCGGTCTCGCAGACGACTCCGAGGCAGCCCTCGCAGATGTTTACCGGCCAACGGAACGGTGCGGAGCGTTGGCTGAACCCACCGAATGTGGTGCCGCCAGCGCGGATCGAAAGGATAATCGATGAAAAGCCGGTTTCAGCCTCGATGGCCCGCAGCGCGTCCTTGTACGAGGCCGGAATGCCGAGCGCGACACCGACCGCCTGCGAAATGCTCGCGCCCGTGGTTGCGGGCAGGACAGCGCTCGTGTCGACGCGATTCGGATTGGGTAGGCCCCCCGGAAGCACTGGCACGGTGTCGTCCGGCAGCAGTATCGTGATTTCGTAGTTGTCGACTTGAAGGTTGTTCTGCTCGGCCTGGAACTCCAGCGAATTGGCAACGAGATAGCTCTGGAGCAGTGGAGCGATGACGTAGTCACGCGGATACGCGATGTCATAGAGCCCACGCGGGAGCCGGACCTCCGCGTCCGCGCTGAATCCGCAGCCTCCTTCGTCCGGCGGAATGTTCGCCGCAATCTGTAGTCCGTTATCAGGGAAACGGTTGCACCCGGCAACCGTCACCGCCAGCATCATAGCTACGAAGATGAATCGACTCATAGGTCCCCTCCAGAGGGTGCTTTCATGGTATCGACCCTCTGGGTGAGCCGCCAAATTTCCGTCGCTCAGGCTTGCTCGAGCGCAGCCCGGAGCTCATCGAGACCGACGAGCTCGATTTCGGTTTGGCCCGGAAGGCGTGGAATTACGAAGTGAATTCTTTCCCCGCGGCGTTTCTTGTCCGAGCCGATGAACCGTAGGGCACGGCTGTTCAGTCGTTCGTCGAGGTTGGTGGGTAGACCCAAGCTGCCAAGTAGCCGTGTCAGTCGCTCCGTCTCCTCATGGCGCCCCCAGCCGAGCTGAGCTGCGACACGCATGGCGGCGATCATTCCGAGGGCGACACCCTCCCCGTGCCGAATGCCTCGGTAGTCACTCGCGGCCTCGAGCCCGTGGCCTACGGTGTGCCCCAAGTTCAAAAGCATCCGCCGGCCCGACTCGTTCTCGTCTTCGTGGACGATGCGAGACTTGAGAAGAATCGACATTCGCACCGCGCGAATCGTCGCGTCGGCGTCGCCAGCCAGCAGCGCCTCGGCATCGCGTTCGAGCATGGCGACCGATTCCTCGGAATCGATCCAGGCGCTCTTCACGGCTTCGGCTAAGCCAGCGATGCGCTCCTCGCCGGGCAACGTCGAGAGCGTCTCGACATCACAGAGAACGAACTTCGGCTGATAGAAAGTGCCCACGAGGTTCTTGCCGCGGGGGCGGTTGAACCCCGTCTTGCCACCCACCGAGCTGTCGACCATCGCGAGGAGCGTGGTGGGAACCTGCCCGAGGGCCAGCCCTCGAAGCAAGGTCGACGCGGCAAACCCAGTCAGATCCCCAACGACACCCCCTCCCACGCCGATGACGATGGCACGCCGATCGATTTCGGCTTCGAGCGCGGTGTCCCAGACCTTTTGCACGCTGGCGATATTCTTGTCTGCCTCCGAGCCCGAAAGCTTCACTTCGATTGGAGGTTTGCCCGCTAAGGTCAGGTCACGAATCGCATCCGCGGGCCAGGGGCGGTCAGCCTCCCCGTCGAAAACCAGAATGGCCTCCCCTGTCGAATGCTCGTTGGCCCGAATCCCGACACGGTGGCGCACGCCCCGGCCGACTTCGACGCAGTACGTCCGGGACCCCAATGGCACGACAATGGGCGAGCGGTTTCGTACCGCAACGATTTCCGCCGCGATTTCCTCAGCGTCGAGCTTCGCCGTATCGAGGACGGCATGGGCTTCCGAATACGCCTCCCCGCGCGCCTTCAAGATGCGCTCGATGTCTTCCTGAGGATCCGCACCGAGCAGTGGACGTCCCGCACCCTCGCCCACCCGCTCTGCAAGGACGGCAGAATCGGCCGTGAGCGTCACGACGATGCCTCCACGAAGGAGCGCCTGCCTCGTGTCGTCATCGACCACCGTCCCGCCGCCAAGCGAAACGACGCCAACGTCAGCGGGCAAGCTGTTCAGCGCTTCCGTCTCGAGAGCCCGAAAAGCACCCTCGCCGCGCTCGGCAAAAATCTCGGCAACGGAACGACCGGCCAGCTCCTCGACGCGCTCATCCAAATCGAGCGCGCGGGTCCCAAGCAGGTCCGCTACCGCACCGGCAACAGTCGACTTTCCGGCCCCCATGGGCCCTGACAGATACACACGCACAGCCGGAAGCATACGAGCCCCCTGACCCTCAGTCACGGAACCGGTCGCGCAAGCCGCTATTCCGGAAGCGCGAGCGCCCTGTTCACAATCCTAGGCGTCAGGAAAATCAGCAGCTCGTTCCGGTCCTCGCGGAACCGGCGACGCTTGAAGAACACCCCGAGAACCGGAATGTCACCCAAGAACGGCACCTGATCGACGTTGCGGCCCGTGTTCCGGGTGTAGATACCGCCAATGACCGCCGTGTCGCCGTCGTCGACGAGGAGCTGCGTCACTGCCTCACGTTCGAGGATGGTCGGGTCGCCGTTGGCACCCACTCGACCGAAATCAGGCTCGTTGCGCGTGATCTTCACGTCCATCGCCACAGCCCCGTCGCTCGTGACGTGCGGCGTGACGTTGAGCTCGAGCTTTGCCTCCTGAAAGGCCGTATTGACACCCTGTGCGCTGACCTGTGAGAACGGAATCAACGTACCCTGCGAGATCGATGCCTCGTTGTTGTCTAGGGTCAGGACGCGCGGAGAGCTGATAATTCGTACAGAGCCCGCCGCTTCCGCAGCGCTCAATCGGACGTTGAGGTTCACCGCGCCGCTCAGGCTGCCCATGGTCAAGCCAAGCGCACCACCAGCGCCGTTACCGGTGACCGCGGGCAAGTTTACTGCGAAGTTCGGATTGCTCACCGTCCCGTTGAACGGCGAGAGCCCCTGTGTCGGTGCGCTGTCGACGGGAACGCCACCCGCGATACCGATGTCAGACGGGAAGCGAAGGCCGGTGGGGTTACCCGTCGCGCTACTCATGATCGCGGCGCCACCCCACTGGATACCAATATCACGCGAGTACGAGCTGCTCGCCTCGACGATGCGCGACTCGATCAACACCTGCGGAGTCTGAGTGTCCAGGCTTCGCACCAAATCTTCGACATCGTCGAGCTGCCCGACGATGTCACGAACGATCAGCATGTTGGTGCGAGTGTCCACCGAGACGGTGCCTCGCGCCGTGAGAAGCTCGCGTACCCTCGGCTGCATGTTTTGAGCGGTTGCGTAGCTCACGGGTATGAGACGGGTCTCGAGCGGAGCAAGTTGTTGTTGCTGCTTCTGCCGAGCGATCGCTGCTTCTCGCTCTTGTTCGAGCTGAGCCAATGGCGCGACGCGGAGCAAGTTGCCCTGACGCACCATGCCGAGCGACTTCGCCTGAAGGACGACGTCGAGCGCCTGGTCCCAGGGGACGTCGCGCATGCGAATCGTGACCGTTCCACCGACGTTGTCCGCCGTGACGACGTTCACCCCACCTACCTCGGAGAGCAGGCGAAGGATGTTGTGGATGTCCGCGTCCTTGAAGTCGAGGTCGATACGACGACCCGAGTAGCGCCGGGGGGAGGCTCCGCTGACCTGCCCCGGGAGCTTGCTCAGGAAGCCTGCGACCTCTGGGCCATCGATCTCTGCAGCATAGTCCCTCTCGCGGGCGATGGTCCGCGTGCGCGGACGCGTCTCCGTAACAGTCGGCGAGAACATCCATATGATTCGATGCCCCGAACGAATCGCAGTGCCGACCGCCCCGTCGGCGCCGTGAACCTCGACGACCGCTCGGTCGCCCCTCTGCTCGAGCTCGACCGAACGGAACACCGAGCCCCGCGGAGCTTCGAGGCGCCGCTTGGCACCCGAGCCGATTCGCGCGCCAAGCACCTCGAGGCGAGGCGGCGCACCCGCACGTGTGGACACGCGGAATTCGGCATCGCCCGAGAGCGCGATCACGACGCGGTCGCGACCATCCTTGTGTTCGAGACGCACGTCTTCGATTTTCGGACCCGTTGCCTGAGCCAGGTTGACCCAAGAGAACGTTGCCGCGACGGCGATTGCAAGACCCCACTGAATACGCATTCCTGACTCCTCTGCCAGGCCTTAATCATCGAACGCCAGCAAGGGCCGGCGCAAGAAAACGACCGACTATCTGTCGAAAGTCAGGGAGCCGTGAGCTGCGGTGCCTCGCCGCCTTCGTGAAGGGGCATCACACGGGTCAACGGTGGTTTGTCGGGCGAGGTCGGGTCTTCGCGGGTCAGCACGACCGA
>QMMB01000069.1 GCA_003647035.1 Deltaproteobacteria bacterium
AAATTGGGGTCGGCGTCCCTACGGCTGCTGTCGTCGTTGGTCCTTCGGTCGGGGCGGGGGGGGCGATCAGTTCGCTTTGTTTTTCCTTCGGGGGGGAACCCTGCCCGCCCCCGCATTGGGTCGCTCCGGTTTCCGTGGGGACGGTTCTGGTGGCGGGCGGCCTCGTCCTAATGATTGTGTCCAGCGTTGCGCTGCACAGGCGCAAGAGTCAGCGGGACAGATTGAGGGAAGCGAATCATGGGAGAACAGGCCGGGTTCGGTGGGACTTCGCAAAATCGCGACTCGTATTCTGAGCGCGGTGACGTCAGGCGCCGCGTCGCGTAGCCGCCGCAAGCTTGCCGACGCCCTTCGCCAGCCGGCTCGGCAGCCACGGGCCCTCATAGATGAACGCCGTGTAGATCTGCACCAACGTCGCGCCCGCTTGAATCCGCTCCCACGCCTGCTCCGCGGTTTCTATTCCGCCCACCGAAATCAGCACCAGCTCGTCGCCGACCTTCTCTCGCAAACGCATCAGCACCTCCAGCGAGCGCTCGCGCACCGGAGGGCCGCTCAGGCCGCCGGCCCCGCAGCGCTCCACTTCATCGGCGTTGCTCGCGAGGCCGTCTCGTCCAATCGTGGTGTTCGTCGCTATGATTCCGTCGAGGCCGAGTCCGAGTGAGAGGTCCGCAACGGCATCGATGTCTTCGTCAGCCAAATCAGGCGCTATCTTCACCAGCAACGGCACACGGCGGGCGGGAGATACTTCATTAAGTGCTTCGCGAACTGCGCTGAGCAGCGGGCGCAGCTTTTCGGTCGCCTGAAGGTCTCGTAGGCCGAGAGTGTTGGGCGAGCTCACGTTGACGACGACGTAGTCCGCGAGTGGAGCCACCCGCTTGGCGCTGGCCACGTAATCGCCAATCGCATCGTCTTCGGGAACAACCTTGGTCTTGCCGATGTTGACCCCGACGATCGTCTGATGTGGACGCTGCAGTCGCGCCACAGCATCCGCCGACCCGTGGTTGTTGAAGCCCATGCGGTTGACCAACGCGCGGTCCTTGGGAAGCCGAAATAACCGCGGCCGCGGACTACCCGGCTGCGGCTGTCCGGTCAGGGTCCCCACCTCGATGAAACCGAAACCCATCGCCCCCAACGCTTCGTACCCGATGGCATCCTTGTCGAACCCCGCCGCCAAGCCAATTGGGTTCGGGAAATCGATGCCGAGGGCTCGAACACGAAGCGCTTCATCACCGCCGTGAAACGCGCGCCGCAGGAGCGACAGCACGCCTGGAATCGCCGCTAGCAATCGCAGGCAAGCAAACGCGAAATGATGCGCCGTCTCCGCGGGGAGCAGGTACAGCAGCGGGCGAATCAGCGCGCGGTACACGGTCCCCTCAACGGGCGAGCGCTGACCATCTCGCATCATCCCCAAGGCGCTGGTCGATGCGGACGTCGAACGCCTCCTCGATCGGGCCGAGGATGCCTGGGTCGGCAGTGTGCACTTCGCGCAGCGCGTCACGGCACTGCGCCACTGCGGCCGGGCTCATGCGCCCAAGCGGCGGGCGCCTTGTGGAGGAGAGCATCCCGAGCCCGGCCATCATGGTCTTCACAGGCACGGGGTTTCTAAATTTGTCGGTGACCTCGGCGCTCTGTCCGTTGGGCAGAGTCCGCACGGCTGTCACGGAGCAGGTCACCATCCTGAGTAAGGGAGCCAGCGCGCCGGTGAGCCGCTCGGTCTCCTCTGTGTCGCCCGCCACCTGCGCACGCACCATCGAACCAATGGCACCTGGCACAATGTTCGAGACCACGCTGACCACACCGCTAGAGCGGATTTCATCGTCACGCATCATCGCGAGCGTCAGGTCGTCGTCACCCGACAGAATGGCCAACGCGGGCCCCGCGAGCTGACGGTCCAGACGCATGCGCTCGAGATCACCGGTCGCTTGCTTCACCGCAGGCACCCGCTTGGAGTCGTTGAGGTGCAAAATGGCGAGGTCCGCTGCCGAAAGCGCGCACCCGCTTCGCCCCGGAATCACGTAGGGCACGAGCGGAATGTCGGGCACATTCTCGAGGATTCGCTCGTAATATTCGGTGCGCAGCTCCAGGCTCGACGGGCCGTTGTAATAGCAGTCCACCAACAACACCGCGGTAGCGCCGGCTTCCTTGGCCTGGGTGGTCGCGCGAATCGCCTCTTCGGTGTTGTTGCTGCCGGCCCCGGCCAGGACACCGGCTCGACCCTCCACGGCGCGCACCGACGCATCGATGACCGCGTCGTGCTCTTGCCATGAAAGGGTGGGCGACTCGCCGGTCGTGCCGCACGGAAGCACCCCGTCGACGCCTTCTTGCACCTGAAACTCGATGAGCCGACGCAGCGACTCGTAGTCGACCTGACGATCCGTCGAGAACGGCGTCGTCAGGGCGGTCCACACGCCGTGAGGTCGAAAGGTCCCACTCATGCCGGGACCTTAGCGTTTTTCGTCGCAAAGGAAAGCGGGATTGTGCTTGACCAAAATCCAAAAAAAGCCCACCAACGCGACGAATGGCAGCGTTGGCAGCAGCTCTGGTCCTCGGCTCGTTTCTCATCGCGTATCGATTCTACGCGCGATTTCTCGGCGAGCGGATCTACCAAGACCAAGAGGACATCGTCACCCCAGCGCACGAGCTCGAAGACGGCGTCGATTTCGTCCCCACGCAGCGTGCCGTACTGTTCGGACACCACTTCACGTCGATCGCAGGAGCCGCGCCGATCATCGGGCCGTGCGTCGCCGCGTACTGGGGCTGGGGCCCCGCGCTCGCTTGGGTCGTGCTTGGAACGATCTTCATGGGCGCCGCACACGACTTCGGCGCACTGGTCGCGAGCGTGCGCGAGAAGGGCCGCTCGATCGCCGACATCACGGCCCAGACGATCAGCGGGCGGGCACGCATCTTGTTCATGTGCTTCGTGCTCGTCCTGATCTGGCTCGTTCTCGCCGTCTTCGCGATGGCGATCGCCGGACTGTTCGTCAGCCAACCGACTAGCGTCATCCCCATCAACATTCAGATCATCGTCGCTGTCGTGATCGGGTGGCTCGTCTACAAACGTCGCGTGAAGATCCTCTGGCCATCGTTGATCGCGCTCGCTGTGCTCTACCTCTTCGTTTGGGTGGGCACGAAGGTTCCGGTCGACTTCGTGGCAATGGGAGTCGATCAACATACAGCGACGACCGGCTGGATCATCTTTCTGCTGATTTACTCGGCGATAGCCAGTCTCTTGCCGGTCTGGCTCCTGCTCCAACCGCGCGACTACATCAACAGCCACCAGCTCTTCGTCGGGCTGGGGCTCTTGTTCCTCGGTGTCCTGATCGCGCACCCTAATTTCGACGCCCCGGTCTACCGCACCGCCGAAGCCGGAGCCCCCTCGATCTTCCCGATCTTGTTCGTCACGATAGCGTGCGGGGCGATCAGCGGATTCCACGGCCTCGTGTCTTCAGGTACGACGTCGAAGCAGATCTCGCGGCTGTCCGACTCTCGCCTGATTGGGTACGGCGGGATGCTCGGAGAAGGTTCACTTGCGCTCGCATCGACGCTTGCCGCAGTCGCAGGCATAGGCTTGGTCGGCGCGTGCGCCCTCCCCGGCCAAGGCGTCGTCGATGATCTGAGCTGGGCGGTCTACTACGACAGCTGGGCGCACGCCGGCGGCAACAAAGCAGCCGCGTTCGTGCTCGGGGGCGGTGCTTTTCTCGAAGCGGTGGGTTTGTCGTCAGAGCTCGCCCGGACCTTGATGGCTGTTCTGGTCATCGCCTTTGCCGCAACTTCGCTCGACACCGCCACGCGCATCCAACGGTTCATTCTCAGCGAGCTTGGCACCGTGCTCCGCATCAAGCCTCTCACGAACCCTTACATCGCGACGATCATCGCGGTCGTCCCGGCGATGTACCTTGCGCTCGCCGAAACCCCGGATCCCGCCACCGGCCAACCGAGAGCCGTAGGCTGGGTGCTGTGGCCGATCTTCGGCGCAAGCAATCAACTGCTTGCCGCACTCACACTCATGACCCTGGCACTCTACTTCTTCGCGCGAAAGCGACCGGTGTGGCCGCTGGTGATCCCGATGCTGCTGGTCACGCCCGTCGCGGGCTTGGCCCTCTTCACCAACCTCCAGGGCTTCCTCGCCGAGGGCAACGCCCCCCTCGCCGCCTTGGCCTCGCTACTACTAGTCCTGCTGCTGTGGATGATCGTCGAAGGCGTCATCGCCGCGCAACGTCTAAGGCGCGCTACGGGCGCAGCATGAAATAGATCACGACGCCGGTGACGGAGACGTACAGCCAGATCGGCAAGGTCCGCCTGGCAAGGCGCTTGTGCGACGAGAAGCGCTGGCGACTCGCGAAGTAGAACGTCGTCAGGATCATCGGAAGCATTGCGATCGACAGGACGACGTGGGTGATCAGGATCGTGAAGTACACGGTACGGATCGCCCCGACTCCCTGATACTGAGTATCACCGTGCGCGTAGTGGTAAAGAACGTAGCCAACGAGAAAAACCGTGGAGGCTGCGAATGCCGAGACCATCAGTCGCTGGTGAACCTCCCGGCGGCCGCTTCGAATCGCGACCAAGCCGAGCAGAAGGAGCGTAGCCGACGTAGCGTTGAGCGCTGCGTTGACGCCCGGCATGAAGCTCAGGTCGGCCTGCACGCCGCCCCCTTCGCGAATGAGGAGGAGCCAGCCGAGAAAACCGACGGCCGCGGTCGACACCACCGCGTTGAAGACCCAGAAGCTCTGGTCGCGTTGGCCAGGCATCGTGTGTGCCTAGGCTCCACCTCGGAGGTCGGCCAGCACCTCGTCGAAGACGGCCAAGACCTCGGGGACTTCGGAGAGCGCGTTCGGCCAGTGAGGCGCGAACCGCATCAAACCATCCGGCGTGTTGCACACGACCCCGCGGCCACGAAGCGCCGCACCGAGCTTGGACAACCGAACGTCGTTGGGCACGGTGACGCTGAGCAACGTAGAACGAAGCGCCGGCGCCTTGGCGCGATGGCTTCGGAACCCTCGGTCGATGAGGCCCTCTTCGAGGTGGTCCAGATACGCATCGACGTGAGCGTGAATGGCCGGCACCCCAAGCTCGGCCAGGAGCTCGATCGATGCGCCCAACGCAGCCAGGCCGATCACGTTGCTCGTCCCGGTCTCCAATGCGGGCGCGCCGAGTTGGAGAGGGTTGTCGTAGCTCAACAGGGGTTCATCCCCCATCAAGAACGCCGCGGCTTCCTTGTGTCCGAGCCAGCCTGCGAGCCGCGGCTTCAAGATCGCAGCGCAGCGTTCGGCGACGTAGAGAAAGCCGGCCCCTTCGGCGCCCATGAGATGCTTGTGGCTGCCCGAGCTGAGGTAGTCGATCCCCCATGACACATCGACCGGTGTTGCGCCGAGCGCCTGAATCGCATCGACGAAAATCTCCGCGCCGTACTTGTGGCAGAGCGCTGCCATGTCCGCGAGCGGCATTTGAAGCCCCGTCTTGTACTGCACCGCGCTGACAGCAACGATCCGAACCCCTCGATCGAGCACGCGCTCGAGCTCGGTCAGCCCCTCATCCACGGAGCGCTGAAACGGATCGAGCGACAACCAACAGAGATCGAGACCGAACTCCTCGGCCGCCTGTTGCCAGGGCGTCACATTCGCTGGGAACTCACCGTCGAACAACACCACCCGATCGCCCTTTCGCCATGGCAGCCCGAACGCGATGTCGATGACCCCCTGTGTCGTGTTGGCTACGAACGCGACCTCGCCCGGATCGGCGGAGATGATGGCCGCCAGATCCTGACGGACCTGGCTCAGCCGTGGCGCCCAGCGCGCGAAACCCACCATGCCGCCGCGCCCGTAGTCTGCCGCTACCTCGGCAATTCGTTCTCGCACCGGAGTAGACAGCGGAGAGATCGCCGCGTGGGCAAGGTACGCGGTCCCTTCTAGATCCGGAAACAGCGCGCGGCTACCAAGCTGGGGACACTCTCTACCCATGCAACACCTCGAAAAATTTCATTTCTCAGGCAAGACTCGCAACGCTAGGATCACGTCCCCCCGAACGACATCGTCGCCGTCCTTCGGCAACACTTCGTGCACGGCGGCTTGGTCGGGCAACGCATCGCCCTCGTAGACCAAGCGGTTGAAGGTTTTCATCACCTCGAGCAGGCCGACCGTCTGGCCGCGTCGTACGGTGTCCCCCGCGGCAACGAAGGGAGGCTCGGCCGGAGACGGACGGACGTAGAAGCGGCCGCTCATCGGCGCCACGAACGAGAGCGCACCCTGCGCGTCATCGCGGACCGGCGACGTTTGTTCCATGATGCTTTCCGTCGAAGCGGTCGAGATTACGAACAACGCATCCCCATACTGCACGGGCACCCGTGACCGCTCACCGCCGAGGCGCTCCGTGACGCGGCCAGCGACGCCTGGGGGAACGATGAGCTCGTGCAGCACGCCGAGCACGTCGATCGTGCCGACCACCTGGCCCGCGGACATGAGCTCGCCCTCTCTCACCGTAGCGGCGAACACGCCCACGGTGGTCGCCAGTAGGGCACGGCTCTCTCCATCACCCGGGCGCGCGCCCAGGACGACACGGCGTCGACTCATGCGCGTCCGCCGTTCACCAGCACGTCGAGGTCGTGCATGCTCCAGATGCGCGGATTTTTCACCCGGCGATAGCCAACGCCTTGGTAACTCATCTCGACCAATACCTTGAGCCAATCGCGCAACTCATCGAGGCGCACGATCTCGTCGGTGTCCAACTGCCGAGCCGCCACATAGGGATCCATGTCCGCCTCGATACGAGCCTCGACCTCCTGCATACGTTTCTCGATTTGGGCGCGTTCCTTCGGGTCGGTGGTCACGATCTCGAAGTTGTCGTCGAGCTTGCTGTTGTAGGACGCGATCGCCAACGTGCGCCCTTCCATGACGCTGAGGCGGGAGATGGGTGTCGAGAGCTGCACCACCGGGTCATACGGAAGCCCGGCCATCGCGTAGTAGCCCGCGCCGGACGCCTTGCGCAGGAGCACGGTGAACATCGGCGTCTCGTTGGTGCTGTTCGTGTAGATCAGGTTGGAGCCGTACGCGAGAAGTCCGTGCCGTTCCGCCTCTGCGCCGATGTCGAACCCACTGATGTCTTGCAACCAGATGAGCGGGATACCGTCGCTGTTGCAGGCACGGCTGAACGCGCTGATCTTCGCGATGCCCTGTCGATAGAGAATTCCGGCCGGCCGTTGCTCGTCGCCCGTTTCGGGATCGTCGATCAATCCCTGCCGGTTCATCACGAACCCGGCGTACAGGCCCCCGACGCGGGCAACCCCGCAGATCATTTCTCGGCCGACCGAGGGCAAGACCTCCCAAAAAAGACTTTGGTCGCAAAGTCGCGCCAGAATCTCGGTCGCGTCGTACGCTTGCCGGTGATCGACCGGAACCAAGCCCGGAAGCTCCCCGGGCGAGTGCGCCGGCTCCATCGACTCGACGCCACCTCGGTAAAACGATGCGCCGGAGCTCGGAAGCCGCGACACCTCGCGTCGTAGGCAGTCGATGAGGGTCTTGTCGTCGGGGACGCGCTCGTCGGCGCACCCGGACTGATGCACGTGTACCTCGGGACCGCCGATGTCGAGCGATGTGATGTGCTGGCTCTTGGCGCCCTTGATCAACGCAGCACCGGCGATGACCATGTACGCCTGCTCCGTCATGTACACTCGGTCGCTGATGATGGGCATGTACCCGCCGCCAGCGATGCAGTCGCCAAACACACCCGCGATCTGCGGGACACCCTCGGCTGACAGCAGGCTGTTCATCTTGAAAATGTGCCCTGCGCCCGTGGCGCCCGCGAAGCTCTGCCGTTGCTCCGGCAGATAAAGCCCACTGCAATCGACTAGGTAGAGCGCCGGCAACCGCAATCGGCGAGCGATCTCTTGGGCGCGTTCGATCTTCTCGGGCGTTTGGGGCCACCACGCACCTGACGCCACGGTGTTGTCATTCGCAATGACGACACACCACCGTCCCTCAATCATCACAAACGCTGTGATGACGCCAGCGGCCGGAGAGCGGAGCCCGTCGAAATCGACACCGTAGTTGACGAAGGTGCCGACCTCGAAGATGTCCGAGCCGTCGTCCTTCAGGCGCTCGAGCCGCTCGCGCGTGGTGAGCTTGTCTTTCGCGTGCACCCGGTCGACGTATTTGTCGCCCCAGCCCGCCTGAACGTCGGCGCGCCGCTCCTCGAGCCGCGACACCACTGGCTCGTGGCGAGCCACCTCGCGCCCGTACGTGGCCTGATCGACGACCACCTCACGCGCCTTGCCAATCGGTACTACCGGAACGTGTGCCATTAGCTCTCCCACCCTGGCACGGCGCGCGTGTCGTACCGGTTCTCCCGGAACTCTTTGGAGCTCAGGACCGCCAGATGCATTGGAATGGTCGTGGAAATGCCATCGCAGCGAATCTTCTGCAACGCTTCAGTTAGGCGTTCGCAGGCGGTCTCGCGGTCCTTGCCCCAGGCGATCACCTTACAGATCAGGCTGTCATAATGGGGCGAAACCTCGTAGCCAGATTCGACATGGGTGTCGACGCGAACGTGGTCGTCCCGCGAGGTGGCTTCCCATTGGGTGATCACACCAGGGCTCGGTGCGAACCCGTTGGACGGATCCTCCGCGTTGATGCGGCACTCGATCGCGTGACCACGAAGGTCGACGTCACCCTGAGAAAACCACAGCGGCTCGCCGGCGGCGATGCGAATCTGTGCCTCCACCAGATCGATGCCCGTTCGCATCTCCGAGACGGGATGTTCGACTTGCAGGCGCGCGTTCATCTCCATGAAGCGGAGATCACCATGCTCGTCGAGCAAGAACTCCATGGTGCCCGCACCCACATACCCTATGGCACGTGTGGCGCGAACAGCCGCCTCGAGCGTTTGCTCCCGCTCGTCATCGCTCAGCACGAGGGCCGGGGACTCCTCGATCAGCTTCTGGTGCTGGCGTTGAACCGAGCAGTCGCGCTCTCCGAGGTGCACGACGTGACCGTACTTGTCCGCAAGGAGTTGGATTTCGATGTGGCGCCCACCTTCGATCAGCTTCTCGAGGTAGAGGCGACCGTCCGCAAAGCACGCAAGCGACTCGGACTGCGCCGAATCATAGGCGTCTTTCAGCTCGGCAGCGCTTCGAACGACGCGCATCCCTCGGCCACCTCCACCGCTTTCCGCCTTCAACAGGATCGGAAACCCAATCGAGTCCGCAACCTCTCGCGCTTGATCGACATCCCGAAGCACTCCGTCGCTTCCGGGGATCACTTTCAACCCCGCCCCAGCCATCGCAGCCTTGGCCGGAGTCTTGCGCCCGAGCTTCTGCATCACCGCAGCCGGAGGACCGACGAACGTCACCCCGTGCGCGTCACACAGCGACGCGAAGACGGGGTCCTCGGCAACAAACCCCCACCCCGGGTGAAGCGCGCTGCAGCGGGTCTGCACCGCGGCCTGCACGATGCGCTCTTTCGCCAGATAGCTCTCGCTGGACCTCGACGGGCCGAGAACTACGGACTCCCTGCCTCGGAGATACGGCGCCTGGCGGTCAGCTTCCGAGACCCCAAAGACCGGCACGATGCCGAGCTTGTCGCAGGTCCTCGCGATGCGGGCTGCAACCTCGCCGCGGTTCGCGATGAAAAGACGGCGAAATTGGTTCACGGGCGCGCACCTTAACACCGCCCCCGCCCCGTGAACAGCAGAGGGAGCATTGCGCCGCCGTTCGTGTCAAAATGGTCAGGTTATGTGCCGCTTATTTGGGTTTCGCAGCGTGATTCAGAGCCAGGTCCACCGGTCCTTGATGGACGCCGACAATGCGCTCGGCACCCAGAGCAACGACCACCGCGATGGCTGGGGCGTGGCCTTCTACGTCGATGGCACCCCCCACATCACGCGCAGCCCGACGACGGCTATCGATTGCGCCCTCTTTCGCCGGGTGAGTGGCATCGTGGCATCCGAGACGGTCCTCGCGCATGTCCGGCGCGCCACCAACGGCGAGCTCTCGGTGCTCAACTGCCATCCGTTCCAGTACGGCAAGTGGGTGATGGCTCACAACGGCGACATTCAAGACTTCACCAAGCACCGGCCGGAGCTCGCAGAACGGATTGCACCGATGCTCCGACGCTACATCCTCGGCGACACAGACAGCGAGGTGTTGTTCTTCCTGTTCCTCACGCACTTGTCGCAGTACGGCCCGCTGTCGGGGCGCATCGGCGTCGAAGAGACTTCGATGGCGCTCAAGTCGACGCTGGAGCAAGTGCGGGCGATCTGCGACGTCGATTCCGCAAAGGAAGCCTCGCTGCTCACCATGATCGTCACCGAGGGGACGACGATGGTAGCGGCGGAGGGCGGCACAGAGCTGTTCTGGTCCACCTCCAAGACCCGATGCGCAGACCGCGACACATGCCCCAGCCTGTCGCCCGAGTGCGAAGCC
>QMMB01000070.1 GCA_003647035.1 Deltaproteobacteria bacterium
ACTCCATCTATTTCCGGAGGGTCTGGGGCGAGGTGACCAACAGCACAATCGGTCAGCTTCGCTTTGGGCGCATGGGGCACCAATGGGGCCTCGGGATGCTCTGGAATGCGGGCGAGGGGACAAACCAGCTCGACACCGCGCTCGATTCCGATTTCCAGTCCGAGATCGACCGTATTCAGCTCATCGGCAAGTTCAAGGGCATCTTCTTCGGGGTCTCCTGGGACTTCGCCAACAAGGGCTACATCTACAACCCCATCGACGACATCCAGAACATTCCGATCGACGCGAGCAGGTTGGACGACACCAAGCAGTGGAGTTTCTTGCTCGCCCGGCGCATGGAGCCGCTCGCGCAGGAGAAACGCCTAGCCCGGGGCAAGTGGGTCATCAACGGCGGCGCTTACTTCATCTATCGCACGCAGTTCCTGTCGACATCGACGGCTCCCCTGCTCGGAACGATCAGCGACATCGAGAATGCGTTCGTTCGCCGCGACGCCAAAGTCTACATGCCCGATGGCTGGCTGCAGGTCTTATGGAAGGATATGCGGCTCGAGATCGAGTTCGCCGGCATCCTCGGCAAGATTCAGAACATCTCGCCTGCAGAGTTCCCCCCAACCGCAGAGGGCGACAAGTTCAAGCTTCGCCAGTGGGGTATCGCCTTCGAAGGCGAGTACCGGTTCCTCAAGAAGAAGCTCGGCGTCTTCCTCAAAGGTGGCATGGCGTCAGGCGACCCCGACGTCGTCGGCCTGTCGCAATACGAGGACCTGGCGTCTCAGCCGGTCGGCCAAAAGACCGTCTCCAACTTCTCGTTTCATCCCGACTACCGCATCGACTTGATCCTGTGGCGCCGCATCATGGGGCGCATCGCCGGGGCCTACTATCTCGCCCCCGGCATGAGCTACGACATCATTCGCAGTGACTTCGGGCGCGTGTTGGGTGCGCGATTCGACTTCATTTACAGCCGCGCGATGTACGAGCAGCAGGCGTACGCGTCGGAGCCTAACCTCGGCGCGGAGATCGACATCTCGATTTACTATCGGACGGAGGACGGCCCGAGCGCCAAGGACGGCTTCTTCGCGGCGGCCCAGTTCGGTATCTTGTTCCCCCTCAACGGCCTCAAGTATCTCGAGGTCAACGGTATTCGGGAACCCGGCACCGAGGGCCTGGGTGTCAGTCGCGCCATGGCGCTTCGACTCATCCTGGGCATTCAGTTCTGAGGCTATTGCTGCAGCAGTGATTCGGCTCTGGCGGCGACTCGCCACTGCCGGCATCCTTCGGCCAGTACGATACCGCGCAACTCGGTGAGCGCGCGCTGTAGCTCGTCGTTGACGATCATGTAGTCGAAGAAAGGGTAGTGCCCAATCTCCTCGCGCGCCCTGTCGAAGCGACGCTGGCGCGAGTCTGCGTCATCCGAGCCGCGGCCATCCAGCCGACGGCGAAGCTCTTGCATCGAGGGCGGCAGAATGAAGACGCCGACGGCATGCGGAAATTTTTCTTTGATCTGACGAGCGCCCTGGTAGTCGACATCGAACAGCACGCCACTCTTGCCTGCCGCTCGCGCGAGCTCGATCTCGGTGACGCTCGTGCCGTAGAGATTGCCATGCACCTCGGCCCATTCCGCAAAGCCGTTGTCATCGGTGATGGCGCGGAAGGCGTTCTCATCGACGAAGTGATAGTCCTGGCCGTCGACCTCGTTCGCGCGAGGTTGGCGGGTCGTGTGGGACACGCTGAAACGGAACTCGGAGAACTCTTGCAGCACCCGGCGGGTCAGCGTCGTCTTTCCCGCGCCCGACGGCGAGCTGATGATCAACAGGATGAGATCTGGATCCGGCGGCGCCGCGGCACTCATTCAACTACCCCTCCGATGCGACCAGTACCGCGCTGAAGCGGCCGGTCACAGCACATTCTGTGCTTGTTCCCTCATTTGTTCGATGCAGGCCTTCAACGCGATGACGTGCGTCGTCATCCCGGTGTCCAGCACCTTCGAGCCAATGGTGTTGGCCTCCCGCGCCATCTCTTGGAGCAGGAAGTCGATGCGCTTCCCGACCGGTGCAGACGAATCCTCGATGAGTTCGAGCATTTGGTCACGGTGGCTATCGAGGCGCACGAGCTCCTCCGCGACGTCCGCGCGGTCCGCCAGTATCGCGATTTCCTGTTCCAAACGCGAAGGCTCCAACTTGGCTCCGGTGCCGGCGAGCAGTGCATCCAGGCGATCGCGAAGTCGCGTTTTGCGGCTTTCGAGCATCTCGGGGACGGCGGTTCTCAGCGCCCCCACGCTCGCTCCGAGCTCCGAGAGCCGGCTGCCGAGCTCCTTGGCCAAGGCGTCCCCCTCGTTGCCGCGCATCACCATCACCGCGTCGCAGGCTGCTTTCGCCGCTTCGTGGAGCGAGCGGTCGAGAGCCTTCTCATCGATGCCACGATTCACCACGAACAGGTCGGGCACCGAGGAGAGCAGGGCGAGGGGCACCGGCTCTTCGGGGTTCAATGCGTCCCGCAGGGCAGAGAGCTCGCCGTACACCGCGCGGGCGCGATCGAGGTCCAGCGTAGGCTGAGGCAGCGTCTGTCCCTCGAACCGGGCGGTCACGTCCACTCGTCCGCGTTCGAGACGCGCTCGAATCACGCGCTCCACCGTCGGCGTCCGACTCTGAATGCGAGAGGGTAGACGCACACGCACATCGAGAAAGCGATGGTTGACCGTCCGTAGATCGAGCACGAGGTGTCCTTCGCCGAGCGCCGCTCGCCCGCTTCCGTATCCGGTCATGCTCTTCATGTGGGAGGCCTATTCGAGCCCGCGCTTGTGCTTGATCTGATCCATCACCTTGGCGTACTCGACCTCAAACGCGCTGGTGCCCTCTTGCAGGTTCTTGATCTTCGAACGCACCTCGGCGTCGAGCCCCGTTTCGACTTCCATGTGCCGTCGCAGAATCGGGGTCATCTTCTTTCGCAGAGTGACGTCGTCTGCGTAAATCTCGACGACGTTGGCGCTGTGGAAAAGCATGTTGAGCAGTTGGTCGACCAGGTACGGCAGGACTTCGTCCTGTTGCGGGAAGCCCATCTCCTTGGCCAAGCGTTGCCGCATCCGGCCGAGCTTGGAGTAGCCTAACCCCTCCCGCTCCATTCGATCCTTCGCTTCGTCGATCATCTGGCGCTCTCGCCGGATGTACTCCTTGAGGACGGCCTCGAGATCGAGGCGGACCTCGGCGACCTCTTCGACCTCGATGTCTTCCTGAGCCGTGAGGTCGCGGACCAGGTCATCGACGATCGGACCAATTTTTCCTGAATAAAGTCGCATATTTACTATGTCGGCCCGCGAGCCGGAGCGACGCCCTCCCGAATGCGGCGACACTAGCGAAGGCGGTCCTTTTGGTCAATACGAAGGAGAAATGCATTTTCTGATGGTTTTGTGAAAATGCGTCTTGACGGTAATCCTGTATTCATGCACCATACCGTTAAGGCTGTAAGTATGGATTCTAACGCTCCCGCACTGCAAAACGGCTCCGGCGCACGACGACTGCGAACGACGGAAGAACGGCGCTCGAGAATTCTCACTCGCTGCAGGGTGTTCGAGGCTTTGACCTCGGCGCTCAGAGAGCAGGTCCTGAACGGAAGCGCGCTGGTCGATGCCGATCGTCGCGAGGCCCTTTGCATGCCTAGCGACCCCGCGATCTTCGTGATTGGAAGTGGTCGCGTTCGGCGCGTGCGCCGCACACCGGAACGAGAACTGACGCTCGGCTACTACGGCCCCGGCGACTTGATCGGCGAGATGTCGTTGGTCGACCCGGAAGCGCGTCTCGAAACGGTGGTTTTGGATTACGTGGAAGCACTACGCATTCCGCCTCGCCTCATCAAAATGGTGATGGGTGAGGACCTGGAATTCGCTTCCGCTATGCATCGATTAATGGGGGAACGCCGGCTGCTCGCAGAACGGCGAATCGATGCTCTGCTCACGCGAAGCGTAGAATCGCGTGTTGCAGAATTTCTACTCGATGCGTCCGCGAGGCACGGGATTCCTGATTCAAGGGGGATCTTGGTGGGTGTGAAGTTCACCCACCAAGAGATAGCGAGCTACGTAGGCTCGACTCGGGAAACCGTCACATTGGTGCTCGGCGCCTTTAAAAGGGCAGGCGTGATCGCAACCGATCATCGCCGCGTCGTCGTCAAAGACATCGCAGGATTGCGCAAGAGGGTCTGACAAAAAAGGGGAGCGTCCGCACGGCGTGCGGCCTGGGGGGGCCGCAGCCGGGCGGACGGTTTTATCCGGACGGTGTCAGCGGCAGTGTCAGCGCCAGTGTCAGTGTCCGTGCCAGCGGCAGTGCCAGCGCTCAGCGACCTACAGCAGCTCGTCCTCGGCCTTGAGCTTCTTTTCCATGCGCCCGATCAGTCCGTCCCAGCCTTCTTCCCTGATCACTCTGCGGAACTGGCGTTTGTAGTTCTTCACTAGGCTTACCTCGTCGGTGAAGATGTCGAAGACCTTCCACTCTTCGCCGGCGGGGCTCATGCTGTAGTCGATGGCGACGGGGGGTTGGCGCTTCTTCCTTACGGAGCGTGCGGAGGACTTCACCTTGACGCCGGTTTCGATCGGCTCGGTGCCGACCCACTTCACTTTGTACTCGAGCGTCGACTCCATGTTGTTTTGGTACTGCCGTTCGACGAGCTGGCGGAGGAGACTGACGAACTGCTGTCGCTCGCGGGGGGAGCGCTTGTTCCACTCCTTGTCGAGGGAGAGCCTCGTGAGGCGCTCATAGTCTAGGAACTCGCCCAACAAGACGGTGAGATCTTCCGCGCGCTTCGGGGTGTCGGGCTTGCGCAACGCCGCCCGGACCTTGTTGTGCTTGGTACGGATGAACTTCTCGGCCCTTGCGGCGTCTGCTTCGCTGACTCCGGCGCCGGCTGCGACTAAGGCGGCCCCCGTCGGCGTTTCTTCCGCAGCCGCGGGACCAGCGAGCCACAAGGAGCCCGCGATGAGGCAAGCGATTAGGGATAAACGAGTCATAGGCTCCTTGTAGACGAGGCTCAGAGGGGGTTTATTCCCCACAGTCTACGGGCCGCCAACCCTTTTGTGAGACCAGCGGCATGTTGGTCGCTTTTTCGAGGCCTGCGATGGCGACGTTGTACTCGGCGGTGGCCATGAGGCGCTTGGAGCGGGCGCTGAAGTACGCTTCGATCGCGTCGACGAGCTCCATGGCCGTGGTCGTTCCGATTTCATAGCCCTGGCCTGCGGACACGAACCATTTGCGGGATTCTTTCTCGGCGCGCGTCCAGCTTTCGAGTCGCCGCTTGGCATCCTGCAGTTGTTCGTAGAGTGCAGTGACCTCGATCTCGATGCCTTGCTCGGCCTCTTCGGTCTTCGCCTTCAGCGACTGGATCTCGGCCTTCGCTGCCTTGACGCGCGCGTGGGTCCCGCCGAAGTCGAGCTTCCATTGCGCGAGCAGTCCCGCGTAGGCGCCGGCAAAGTTGCCACGGTCGATCACGAAAGGGTTTTGGATGTCGGTGATGCCTGGTGTTCTGGCGAAGGTCGCGCGCAGGGCAAGGAGGATGTCCGGGAGGTACCCGGCGCGCTTGACTGTGAGGTTGGCGTCTTTCGCGGTCCTTGCCGCTTCGAGCTGCAACAACTCCGGACGATTCGAAATTGCGCGTTCGACGTGTTCGCTGAGCTCGATGACCTGGCTCTCGACGACTCCGAGCGGACACTCCGGAACGATGGCCGGCTTGAGGCCGGAGAGGATTTCCAAAGCCGCCCGAGCCGAGGCTTCCAATCGCAGCGCTTCGGACTCACGCGACTCGATCTCGGACAGCGCCGAGACCAGCCGCCAGTAGTCGGTTTGCCTCACCCGGGGGTCGTCCGCCTTCAAACGCGCGTCGAGCTTATCCACCGCTTTTCTGAGCTTGTTCTTGCCCTCGGAGATCATCGCTTGCAGGTCGAGCGAGAGCTGCGTCCCGAAGTAGGCACGACGCACGTCGAACACCACGCGCGCCATGGTGCGGTCTCTCTCGAGCTCGGACCCGCGGATGCCTGCGGTCGCGGCTTTCTTGCCGGCGCGATACTTGCCGAAGGTGTAGAGCGGGATCCCTCCCTCGATGGCGATTTCGCCGCCCGGGCCCCAGCGGTTGCCCCACGGGATCTGGGAGTCGGGGCTGAACGTGGTGGTTCCCTGGGCACCAGGCGCCACGAAGAACGTGGCCCGCCCTTGGAACTGCATGAAGGGGGAGAGCCTTGCTTCGATCAGGCGCGCTTGAGCTGCGTCGATGTCCGCCGCCGCCGCCTTGAGCCCTGGATAGCGGAGCATCGCTGCCTGGGTGTACTCATCGATGTGGTACACGCGGCGGCCTGCGGGCGCCTCCTCCGCGATCACCCGAGCCCCGACGCCAAGCGTCGTCAGCGCGATGACCACAAGCGCCCAGAACCTAACCATGAGCTTTTGTAGCTGGAAACAGCCGATTGGGCCACGAATGGGGGTTTACTTGGACTTCTTGCTGCCGCCCTGTTTGGCCTGCTTGTTGTACCGCTGGATCAGCACGTCCGTGAGATCGAGGTTCGAGGGCACCCACACGACGCCGCCTTCATTGGCTTCGATGATCATCGTGTACCCGTCGGTTTGCCCGATGCGACGGAGAATTGCCTGCATCTTCTCGAGGATCTTTTGCGTGAGCTCGGCTTCCTTCGTGGTGAGCTCTTGCTGGTACTGCACGTACTCGTTCTGCAGGTCCATCAGGTCCGCCTGGTACTTCTCGACCTTCTTCTTGAGCGCATCCTGACTGAGGACGTCCTGCTGCCGCTCGAGGCTCTCTTTCTGAGCTTTGAGGCTCTCTTGCTTGACGTTGAGGGACTTCTGTCGCTCGTCGAAGACCTTCTTAAGTCGTCGCTTAGCCTGCCGGCCGTCTTCGGTTTCGTTGATGGCTCGCTGGAGATCAACCACGCCGATTTTGACCTGCGCGTCCACAGTGGACGCCGATCCGGCGAGAATGGCCGCAGCCAAAGCGATAGTAATGATTCTGCAAAAGCGCATGAGAGCATCCTTTCAGGCCCGGCGTAGCTAGCCGTTCGCCGCGATTCGGTCAAGCCGCAGGGGTTATACGGCCAACCGCCCCTTTTGATTCGGTCAGAACGACTGACCGATGGTGAACTCGAAGCGGACCGCGCTGTCTTGAGGCCGGCGCTTGATGGGAATGCCCCATTCGAAACGGAGCGGTCCGAGAGGGGAGAACCATCGAACACCGAAGCCCACCGAGTAACGGAGGAAGCCGTTGATGCCGCACGGCGCCGACGAACGGTCGGAGTCGGGCGCGATGGGTGCCTGGCAGTTCCCGAACTGATCCTTGAACGCGAAGATGTTCCACGTGTTGCCGCCGTCCGTGAAGAGGACGCCCTTGATGCCGACGGCCTCGATGAGCGGAAACTCGAGCTCGATATTGTAGAACGCCTGGAAATCGCCGCCGATCGGGCGGCCCTCGTCGATGATGGGGAGGTTCGGGTCACCGGCGGAGGCGACACCCGCTTGTGGGCCGACCGACTGCAGACGGTAGCCTCGAATCGTGAAGATGCCGCCAAGGTAGAACCGCTCGAAGACCGGAACGATGTGACGGGAAGTGATCAAGCCCACCTCGGTGTTGATCTTGAAGACCACCGGGCCAAACACTTTCTTGTAGAAACGCGTGAACGCGGTTTGGCGGACGAACGTGTTGTCGGAGCCGAGGTACTGGTCTGCGATTTGGACCGCGTAGTTCGCGAAGACGCCCTCCGTCGTCGAAATCCGATTGTCGCGGTTGTCCCAGTTGACGGTGAACCGGAGCGAGCTTGTGATCCCGTCGCGGAACGCATTGGCGATGAAGATGTTGGAGAAGGTGTTCGCGAGGTCGCCACCGACGCCGAGGAGGTTTCCTCGGGGTTGGGAGATGACGACGTTTTCGAACTCGTACCGGAGGAAGATGCGGAAGCGCGGATTGAAAAGAGGGTGACCCGTCGTGACGCTCGCGCCGGTCGAATCTTGCCGGAAATCACGGAAATCCCGGATGCGCTTGAACAGACCGAAGCCGAGGCTCCATTCGGACCCGAGGAACCAGGGCTCGATGAAGTTCAGGTCGATCTGTTGCCGAATGCCGGAGAGCTGGAGGTTCAGGCCCAGCGTTTGGCCTCGGCCGAAGAGGTTCTGCTGTTGGACTTGCGCCGTGACGATGAAGCTTTCGAGCGACGAGAAGCCCGCACCGACCTGGAACGTCCCAGTCGGCTTCTCGGCGACCTCGACATTGATCACCATTTGGTCGCGGGCGGTTCCTTCCTCCTCGGAGACGTCGACCCGCTCGAAGTAGCCCAGCTGAGTCACGAGCGCTCGCCCGTCCTCGAGCTTGCTCTGGTTGTAGAGGTCCCCTTCGCTGAGTCGGAACTCTCGCCGGATGACCGCGTCGCGGGTCTTGGTGTTGCCGCGCACGTGAATGCGCTCGATGTAGACCAGGGGTCCTCGGAGGATGTTGATGGTCACATCGACCAGGTGGTTGGCTTCGTCGAGGTCGGTGCCGGGCACCATTTCCACTAGTGCGTAGCCGTTGTCGCGGTAGGTCCGGCTGATCCCCTCGATGCCTTCAGCGATCTTGCTGCGGCTGAACCAGTCGCCTGGCGCGAGCCTCACCATCTTGCGGAGTTGGGCCTTCGGCGCGACGGTTTCGACTTCGTTCCCAGCGCCGTCCGTCTCCATGATGTCGAACTCACGAATTCGGAACCGTGGGCCCTCTTCGACGGGAATGGTGATGTCGACGTAGGCGCGGTCGGGCGTGAGCTCGACGGTCGGGCGCCCGGGCCGCATCATCAAGTAGCCCTTATCGTAGTACCAGGCCTGAACCCGAGTCAGGTCTTCGTCGAACGCCGAGCGGCTGAACTTGTTCCGGTCGCTCAAGAACGAGAACATTCCGGTCTCGCTCGTCTGCATGATTTTCAGCAACTCCGCAGCGGGGAGCTCCTGGTTGCCGACGAAACTGATGCGCCGGACCTCGACCTCGGCCCCCTCGTCGATCTTGAAGACGATGTCGACCTGGTTGGTGTCGCCCGGGACACGTCTGAGCTCGTACTCGACGTCGGCCAAGAAGAAGCCCTCTTCGGAATAGAGCTGACGCATCGAGTCGGCCTGCGCCTCGACATCGGGCACCGACAAGATGGTCCCGGGCTCGAGGGTAATCGTCTCGCCGATGTCGTCTTCATCGACTTCGTCGTTGCCCTCGTAGATGACCTTGCGGATCGCGGGGCGTTCGACGAGGCGAATCGTGAGCTTGATCCCCGCGCCGATGGGGTCGGATTCGATCTGCAAGTCGTCGAAGTACCCCATGTTCCAGAGTGCCCTCGCGTCCCGGGTGACCGCAGGGTCCGTGCAGGTGGAGCCTCGCCGGAGCTTCATCGTCGCCCGCACGTCATCGGGATCGACACGCCGCGCTCCGACCACGACAACGCGCCGAATCTCCTTGTCATGGCAGCTGGTGCGCGGGACATGGATGGCGGCGTTGGGGTCTTGGACCGGTTCGTAGGCGTCGCCTTCGCCCCCTAGATCCCCTTCACTGGGAATCGGTTCGGGCGGCCGTTGGGGCTGCGGGGATGTCCGCACGGGCCGCATCATTGGGGGCGGCGGCTCCTGCATATTGTCCCCGCTCTGAGCGCCCGCCACGGAAGCGAGCCCTGCTGCGAGCATCAGGGCTATGGCATGGGCGGAAGGGCGCATTGCGAGGCGTAACCAGCCGGGCGGCTATAGCCGTGGCCTATGAGGGGGTCAAGTTGGTTTTCCTTGGTTTTCAAGGGGTTGGGGGCGGAGCTCGTCCGAATCGATGCGCCCGTCCTTCATCGAAACGCGTCTCGGCATCATGGCGGCGAAATCCCGGCTGTGGGTCACGATGAGGAACGTGATTCCGTGCCGCCGGTTAAGATCGAAGATGAGCGACTGGACGGAGTTGCTGGTCTGACTATCGAGATTCCCCGTGGGTTCATCGGCGAGCACCAGCTCGGGCTTCATCAAGAGCGCCCGCGCCAGGGCGACGCGCTGTTGCTCGCCACCGGAAAGCTCCCCCGGACGATGGGTGAGCCGGTCGGTCAGCCCCACCTCGTCGAGCAGCTGCCGTGCCCGGTCTTCCAGCCGTCGGCTACCTCGAATCAAACCAGGCATCATCACGTTTTCCAGCGCAGTGAACTCCGGCAGCAGGTGATGAAATTGGAAGACAAAACCGATACTTCGGTTGCGAAACTCCGCCAGCTCCAAGCCTCCGAGGCGCGTGACATCCCGGCCTCCGTAGAGGATTCGCCCCTCGGTGGGCAAATCGAGCGTGACGATAAAATGCAGCAGTGTGCTCTTGCCGGCGCCTGACGGGCCGACGATCGTGACCATCTCTCCGCGATCGATTTGGAGGTCGATGCCCTTGAGGACTTGCAGTGACCGGC
>QMMB01000071.1 GCA_003647035.1 Deltaproteobacteria bacterium
CGAGAGCGTGACCCGGCCGACGAGGCGGCGCCGAGGCGACAGGTCGGTGGCTTCGGTGGGCGGATGGCTAGGTCCGGTGGCGCGGGTGAGGAGCCACAGCACCAAAGACCACACGAGCCAGTGCATGCCCGCCGAAGCGTCATAGACGAGCCTGTCCCCGCGAGCTCCCTCGAGATAGGTGGGGATCCCGTATGCGGCGCTCACCACGACGGCGAGCAGCGGCAGCAAGCGAAGCAGCTTTCGAGAGAGCTGGTCCTGACGACGGCCGAGGAGTGCGTAAGCTACGTGGCCGCCGTCGAGCTGGCCGAAGGGAAGAAGGTTGATCATCGTGACGAGCAGCCCAGCCCAGCCGGCCAGCGCCGTCGGGGTAAGCATGATGTCGTACCCCGGCGGGATGGGCCCCTTGAGCCAACTCAGGAGTCCGAGGTACAGGAGGGAGCGGCCCTCGAGCATGTAAGGGGTGTCGGGCAGCGCTTCGACCGGAGAAGTCGCGATTCCGTAGATGATGACGGGCAGCGCGACCGCCATGCCAGCGAGGGGGCCTGCGGCTCCGATGTCGAGCAACGCGTTGCGAGAGCGAATGCGCTCTCGGATCTGGATGACGGCGCCCAGCGTGCCCAGGAGGAAAAACGGGACCGGGATGAAGTATGGCGGCGATACATCGACGTGATGGTACTTGCCAGCGAAGAAGTGACCGAACTCGTGGGCCATCAGGATCGCCATCAGCGGGACGCAGAACACCCAGCCAGTCGCCAGCTCCATCAGCGAAGTAGCGGGGTGGCCGAGGACCATTCCGGCGCCTACGTAGAGGGTCGACGCGAAGGTGAGGGCCATCAAGAGGAGTGGGAGGCCCCACTGAGTGTTGCGCCGCTGCACGGCGTGCCTCTAGCATGTGCGTTGCGAAGCGCACGATCTGCTATTCTCTCGGACGAATGGACCTGTACAGTGCTGCCAAGCGGCTCAACCGACCGTTCGTCTTTGCCGACGAGGCCTCGACGCGCGCTCTCACGATTGCGGACCACGGCCTGATCGGCGACGGCTTCTCGGCCGCACTCGTTCGGGCGGACGGAGCCATCGACTGGTTGTGCCTCCCGCGTTTCGATAGCCCGAGCGTTTTTGGCGCCTTGCTCGACAGTGAGAACGGAGGTTACACCTCGGTGAGCCCCGTCGATTATCCGTTCGAGAGCCTGCAGCGGTACGACCCCGACACCAATGTGCTCGAGACGCTGTTTCAGATTGATGGCCGCGGGACGATTCGTCTCACTGACTACATGCCCTGGAGCGACGACCCGCGCTCGGCCGTACACGAGGTGCACCGGCGTGTGCAGTGCGTCGAAGGAGAAGCGGTCGTGAAGGTCGTCTTCGACCCTCGGTTTGACTACGGTCGTGCCGACACGCGATTCGAGATCGCTGGGCGATCGGCTTCGGCCAAGGGTCCCTCCGGCGAGCGCTTGGTTGCCGTGCTCGGCGACGCGGGGGAATGGAAGCCGCGACCGGAAGGTGGTGTACAGGCTGTATTCCGATTGAAGGCCGGCGAGCGCGGGTGGGTCGTCATCAGCTGGGATACCGCCAAGTCGGAGTCCATTCTGGCGTACCGTCCCTTCGAAGCACTACGCAATACGCGCCGACGATGGCGTGATTGGGTTCGGCAACTCCAATACGATGGTCCGTGGCGACATCACGTCGTCCGATCTGCGCTGTTGTTGAAGCTGCTGATGTACGCGCCGACCGGCGCGATGGTGGCCGCGCCGACGACCTCGCTGCCGGAGTGGATCGGTGGGGTGCGTAACTGGGACTATCGCTACACCTGGACGCGCGACACAGCCATGGCGGTTCGCGCGGCGAACTTGCTTGGCTGTGGCCGCGAGGCACGCGACTTTTTCCACTTCGTCAGGAACACGCTCGAACGTGATCGCGAGCTCCATATCATGTATGCCGTCGACGGCGGTCGCGTCCCTGACGAACAGACGCTCGACCACCTCTCAGGGTATCGCGATTCGCGGCCGGTGCGCATCGGAAACGGTGCTCGCGATCAGTTGCAGCTCGACACCGCGGGGGCGTTGATGGACGCAGCCTATATGTACGAGCGTGGCGGCGGCCTGCTCACGGCGCGTGGTTGGCGCCGCCTGCGCGCGGTCGTCGACAACGTTGCCGCCATGTGGGCTGAGCCCGATCACGGCATCTGGGAGCCACGCGCCGGCAAGCGACACAACGTACACTCGAAGCTCATGAGCTGGCTCGCGTTACGGCGCGGTGTGGAGCTTGCCCCTCTGTTCGGCGACCAGCCGGTACAAGCGCGCTGGCAGCAGGTTGCCGATCAGCTTCATGCAGAGGTCTGTGCCCGCGGAGTCGACCGAACGGGCAAGCGGTTTGTCGCTGCGTATGACCACGAGCATCCGGATGCGTCTCTGCTCCTGCTTCCCATTCATGGGTTCCTGCCGCCGAGCGATGATCGTGTGCTTGGGACCCTCGAATGGATCCGAACCGAGTTGGGGGAGGGGCCTTACGTATACCGATACCGAGCTGATGATGGGGTGGGTGGCGACGAGGGGGCTTTCGTGCTTTGTGGATTCTGGCTGGCCGAGGTCCTCGCGATGGCGGGGCAGATCGACGAGGCACAACGGGTTTTCGTCGCGCACGCCGAGGCATCGAACCACTTGGGGCTTCTCGCCGAGGAGATCGAACCCGGTACCCAGACCTTACTCGGCAACTTCCCGCAAGCGTTCAGCCACGTTGGCCTCATCAATGCCGCGGCCAGAATCGACTTGGCCCTACGCCTGCGCGATGCGGGCTCTCCGCGCGTTCCCGAGGTCGAGATCGGGCGCTAGCGTGGGGGAGGTGTTCGAGACTATTGGTGTGGAGGTTCGCCGTATCGCGACCGTGCGTTTGGGGATGTACACGTCGCTCGTCGCTCTGCTGATGGGTCTCGGGTTGTTTTTCGTGGCCGATGTCCGCGGAGCGGCATCCTGGGGCATGTTCGCCTTAGCGTCGCTCGGTGCAATCGTCGGGGCGGCGTGGGGCATTCGTCCTGCGCCGGGGCACCCCGGGTCTGGGGCGGCGAAGCCGGCGCCTTCAGCTGGGGCGACCCCGAAAGACGAGACCCCGAGCTCCCGGGTGGACGCGGAGCCCGATGACGTAGACTACTTGATGGCGCTTCGTCACGAGTTCCGCACTCCGCTCAACGCCGTACTGGGCTTCTCGGACGTGCTCCTGAGCGGCATTGATGGGCAGGTGAACGACTCGCAACGCGAGGACCTCGAGATTATTCGAGCGTCGGGGATACGGCTACGAATACTCCTCGATTGTGCGTTCGATCTCTCGCTGCTGGCTGACGGTGAGTTGCGGCTGGATGCCGATCGCGCCGACGTTCGCGAGTTGGTGGCACGTGTGGCCGCCGAGGCCGGGCAGCTCTGGTCGAACAAAAGGAGCGCTGGTTGCACGTTACCCGAAGGGTCGTGCATCACCACGGTGGATGAAGCTCGCCTCCGACGATCGATCCTCGTGCTCGCCGACTTTCTCGGGACCGCCCATCGCGAAGCGAAGATTTCACTGAGCCTGGCGGTATCCGACCACCACGTCGCGATCGAGGTTACTGCCGACCCGTCCGATCGTCTGACGTTGAACGCCCTTCCAACACCGGCAGAGGTCCTGGCATCCGAGGACGCTACTGAGATGCGGCGCTGGCCCGTAGCCGTGACATCCGAGATCATCGCCCGACATGAGGGCTCGCTCTATCACGGTGACGCTCCGGCCCGCTTTCTGATTCGTATTCCCCTCCGGGAGCGGCGATGACTGGCTCCCGCCGTCTTGGGGTTCGTAGCATCCACTGGTCCGTCGTTGCGGTCTCGTTCTACTTTGCCTGCTGGTGGCTGCTACTGGCGGAGGCCCATGTGTATTGGGGAGCGCTCGCGGTCCTCGGCGTGGCGCTCGCGATGGGAGCCGGTGTCTCTTGGTCGCTGGGAGTGTCGTTGCGTGGCGAGCACCGCGCGGCGCCGTCTCACGTCCAGACAGTGCGGCAACCCTCGATGCGGGACGCTATCGATGCGCACTCGGCAGATCCAGAGGAACCGGCGCGTCAACGCGCACGATTCCTCGGCGCGCTGGGGCACGAGCTTCGCAACCCTCTCAACTCCGTCACGGGGTTTTCCGACATGCTGCTCGGCCGCGTCGATGGCGAGCTCAACGCCGAGCAGGTGCGAAGCGTCGGGACGATCCGTGCGAGCGCGGAACGCTTGTTGCGCCTTGTCTCGACGGTGGTCGATCGAGCGAGCCTCGAAGCCGGAACGCTCCGGCTGCAACAACAGTGGGTCGCGCCCGATGAGCTGATCTCCGAAGCGATCTCATTTGTGAGGTCGCGCGCCGAGGACACATCGGTCCTCGGCGGGGTCTCTGAAGGCCTTCCGCGCATTTTTGTCGACCGCCATCGAACGGTTCACTCGCTCGTGACCCTTGCGGTGCTCGTCATCCGGTCATCCGGAACCGATATCGTGATGCGTGTTGCGCCTCCGCGGCGCGACCAGGTGGGCAAGGGCTTCGTGCAGTTCGACCTCATGGCGACGCTCAAGGACTCCTCCGCCGACACGCTGGCCGTCGTGGAAAGGCTCGAGAAGCCGTTGTCGAGCTCGGATGCTCTAGGGTTGGAAGTTGCGGTGGCACGCAGCGTGATCGAGGCCCAGGGCGGGCGCATCTGGACCGAAGCGGGAACCGCACGGAGCCTTCGCGTCTGCATGACCCTCCCGACGTCAGCCCACTAGGTCGGCTTCAACGTGTTGAGAATGGCTTGGTAGGCTGCGTTGCGTTTCCACCCGAGGTCTCGTTGCAGCTTCTGCGTCATTTCCTTCGTGGACAGCCCTTCGCGTTGCCACTCGACGACGAGCGCCCCGAGGTCGATGTTCTGGACGGGCGCGTCGGCGGGCTTGCCTTCGACCACGACCGTGATCTCGCCTCGGGCAGGGTCTGACAATGCGCTCCGCACTTCTGGGGCGGTACCGCGAATCGTTTGCTCGTGCATTTTGGTGAGCTCTCGGCATAGCGCCATCTGCCTGTCGCCGCCGAGGGTGCGTTCGAGGTCGTTCAGAGTCGCGTGGATACGATGGGGGGATTCGAACAAGACGACGGTGATTGCCGACTGCGCGATCCGATCGAGGGCACGGGTGCGGTCCCCACCGCTTCTCGGAAGAAACCCTTCGAACACGAACCGACGGACCGGGAGGCCCGCTACGCAGAGCGCCGCCAGCACCGCGCTAGGCCCGGGAATAGCCTCCACTTCGATGCCTGCCTTGGCGGCTCGGGACACCAGGTAGACCCCCGGGTCACTCACCACCGGCGTGCCCGCATCGCTGACCATTGCGTAGTGAGCTCCGTCGGCCAGCTCAGCGAGAAGGAGGTCGACCTTGTCGTCATTGGTGTGTGCGTGAAAAGAACGCAGAGGCGTGCTGATGCCATGCTTCGCGCAAAGCGTGCGAGTGTGGCGTGTGTCCTCTGCGAGGATGAGGTCGGCCTCGCGGAGAATGCGTATCGCTCTCAGCGTGATGTCCTCTAGACATCCGATGGGCGTCGCGACTACGGACAGGCGACCTGACATTAGTGCGCGTTACCACATCTCGGTCGCCCCGCGACCCGGCTGATCAGGGAGACTCGTAGACTTCGACGACGGTCTCGCCCAGCTCACGGTGAAGGAAGTCCTTGAGTTTCTGCAGCCGGCGCTTCTCGATCTGCCGGACCCGCTCGCGGCTCACACCAAACTCGTCGCCGAGCATCTGCAAAGTCTTTGGGTCCTCGGCGACCAGACGGTCGTCGAAGATCTTCTTTTCCTTGTTTTCGAGCAGCGCGCCGAACTCGTGGATCTTCTTGGAGAACTGGTCGCCCACCTCTGCATCGGCCAACGTATCGTCAATGCGAACGTCGTCGGAAGGAAGCAGCTCCACGCGTGCTACAGGGCGGCCCTCGGCAGTCCCGACGGGCGCATCCAACGAGGCGTCCCCCGCAGCAAGCCGCATGTCCATCGACACGACATCTCGTTCGGGAACGTTGAGACGCTCCGCAACGAGTGCGGCGGTCGGTTCGATGCCCATCGCCGACAACCGGGCCTTTTCCTTCTGCAGGTTGAAGAACAGCTTCCGTTGCGCCTGGGTGGTCCCCACCTTCACGAGCCGGTGGTTGTTGAGGATATAGCGCAGCATGTAGGCGCGGATCCACCAAGCGGCGTAGCTCGAGAGTTTTACACCTTTGTACGGGTCGTACTTCTTCACGGCTTGCATGAGGCCGATGTTGCCCTCCTGCACGAGGTCGAGAAGGTTCTTGTACGCCTGGCGGTAGTCGTATGCGATCTTGACGACCAGACGAAGGTTGGAGGTGACCAATTGTTTGGCCGCCTCGAGATCGTCGTTTTCGAGGAACCGCACCGCTAAGTCGTGTTCCTCTTCCTTCGACAGAAGCGGGTAGCGCTGCACGTCTCTCATGTAGACGCCGAGTGGATCTCGGCGGGTGAGGGACGACGAGGAGCTTGCAAGGGCGTCGCTCTCGCCTCGCCCCTCGTTCCGCTCTGCATCCATATTCAAGACGTCGACGCCCTGCGGCTCGTCCAGTTCGTCAGGTGGCTCTGGGTCGCTTCCGATCATCGATCTCGCTCGTGGTAGCCATCTCTAGGGCACCTCCCCATAGCGCGTCCAGTGCTGGACTTCACTTCGGCGCTTCAAAAGGCAGTCTGCCCGCTCCCCTGGGCCGCAAGCGGCCCGCGAACGAGCCAGCGACCATGTATTGAATCGCGCCGTCGGCCGTCAGGGCGGCCTTGAGCCCCGACGAGGCCAACTCCAGCATCGTGGCGATTTTGGAGCTTCGCTCCTTGTACGCGTCTTGGATCTTCACGCGGAGCATCACGTTGAGCTCCGAGCGCTGGAGCGGGCGTAGAAGGCGCACCTTGCCGACGACGTCGACCTCGAGGTCTTTGCCGTGGGCTGTCGCTCGTTCGATCTTCGCCGAACCGCCTTCGATGGTGGCCACTAGCTCCAGGTTACCGGCATCGGCTCTGTCGAGCGTCAGGCCGCCCCAACCGGGGATGTCTAGTTTCGACTCGCCGTCACCGATGCTGAGCCCTTCGATCGTGATCTCCACGTTGCCTGTCGACTCTGCGACCTCGCTTGGCATGGCGAGCACGACCTCGCCATTGAGTATTCCGGACAGCGGAACCTTGGTGAACTTTCGGAGAACCGAGAGCGCCTCGAGGTTGATGTCCTCCATCTCTGCCTCGAACTCCATGGCGTCTTCTCCGAGTGAGATGTCGCCCTGGGCCTCTCCTCCCGCGAACTCCGCGTCGAAGCTGTAAGATTTCGTATCGGAGATCAGCGAGAACAACGAGGTGCTGACGGTGAGCTCGTCGAAGATGACCTCAGCCGGAGGTGAATCTTCCCCTTCTGCGGGCAGGCTCACGCGCAGGTCTTCGAAGGTGAGACCGGTTAGTCCCGAGTTCGTCAGGCTGACGATCTCGAGCTCGTAGCCCTGCGCACGGGCCTCTTGAACGAGACGATCGGCGAGCCGTTCGTACGGGAAGGTCTTGTACGCAAAGAATACGAAGCACACGAGGAAGAAGAGGGGGTACCCCGCCCACTTCAAGATCATTCCGATTGGAATCCGTCGCACGGCCTACTCCTGCTCCGCTGACACGGGCGCTTCGCGGTCGTACGCGTTGACGCCCAACTTGACGGTGTATCCGGTGCGCATTCTACCCCCGGTCATCTGAATACGCTCGATAGAGATTGGGTATGAGCTGTTTTCGATGTCGGCGAGCATCTCGATCAAAGGTCGCAATTCCACAACAGGCAACGAGACGCGGACCGATCGGCGGCTATAAGCACCGATGTCGAGCTCCGGCTGATCGGTGACCCCAAGTCCTGTCACCCCGTACTGTTGAGCGCGCTCTTCGAGGAACCCTCCGAGGGATGGTGCCTTGCGGTTGTACAGGCGCTTCACGGCGGCTCGTTCCGCCTTCTCTTGTCGCAGGCGCGGTTCCGAGCGGCGGATGTCCTGCAAGACCTGCGCGATCTCCGCGTTCTCGGTCTCGATGTCCGAGATGCTCGAAATGCCGAGGTACATGGGAACCACGAACCCAATGGCCACGAAGACAGCAGCCATGATGCTCAGCAGTCGACGTTCGCGATCGCTCAGGGCGTCGGCCCAGTTTCGCAGGTTGTCTAACGCGTCTCCAAAAGCCACGTTACTTCTCCTTCCGGGTCTTCGAGGGCGTGTCATCGCACCTGACTCTGACGACCAGCTTGTAGTCCTTCCGATCCGCGACGGCCGTGGAAATCGATCCCTTCTCGACCTCTGCGAAGCAGGGGTGCGCCTTGAGTCCGTCGACGAGCCGGTCGCGTTCGGCGATCGAACCTACCGTGCCCTGGATTTCGAACCTGCCGTTGTCGCCCTCGTCGTCAATCTCGATCAGAAGGCGCCGAGTGTCGTGCTGGATGTCGGCGGGGATGCTCACAGAAATGCCTTCGAGCACGTCATATGCGTCGAAGCGGGGGAGTGGATCGTCGATGCGAGCCCCCGCGGTGAGCAACTCGCGCGCGTGCAGAGCGCTGTGCGCTTCTTCGATGAGCAGGTCCTGGCTGACCTCCGTCAGTCTGGCCGTCAGCCCTTCGTGCTCTGCGCGGGCCACTCGGTAGCGGGCTAGCAGTGACACGCTGAAGGCAAGAATGACCGCAGCCGAGCAGACGGCGATGAGGCGCAGGTGCTTCCGGATCTGGCTGGCCGCGGCCGCGGAGGCGAACTCGCCCTGCCGGAGATCGATCTGCCTGCCGCGCGATATGGCGCGCGCCGCAAGAGCCGCCGCCTTGGTGAACTTCGGTCGCATCTCTTCGTCCGCGCCAGGCGCCGGGGGCAGTGGGGCCACGCCGCACTCGATGCCGAGTTGCTCGGTGAGCCATTGTCGTGCGCTCTCCATCGGGGCGGTCTCCCCAGATAGCAAGATGAGGGACGGCGCGTCGGAGCGCTGTGCCTTGTAGCTCGCGAAAGTGTGTTGGAGTGCGGCGCCGAGCTGGCCGCGCCGGCCCGATTCGACCAAGTCCAGACCGCCTGAAACCGTTCTTGCGAACGTGCACCTCCCGTTGGTCAGTACTGCGAAGTCGGTGCTGGTGGGGCCCACATCGATGACGAGCACCGTTTTGTCTGCGAGCGACTCGCCAAGTAGGGCGCCGAGACCATCGAAAGCAGCGGCTCCGACGGCAAGCTCTCGTGGGTCGGCGCCCGCCGCCTGGAGCTCGCGGAGGCGGTTCGCAACCGTCTGGCGAGGAGCAGCTACGGCCATCAGTTGGATGGTCGTGTCGTCACGGCCGACCACTTGGTAGTCGACGACGGCTTCTTCCACGTCGAACGGAAGCAAGGCGCCCAGCTCGCCAGGCAAAACCTCAGCTACTTTCTTTTCGACCCCGGCCGGCAGCTCGATGAGCCTCAGCGAAGCAGCGTCGCCGCTGAGCGACGCGATGATGCGGTCCGGTGCCCGGGTGCCCTCTCGCAGAACCTGCGCGACGGCGGCTTCGAGCAGGCTCTGCTCGGACTCCGACTCCGGAGAGTAGGGAAGCGGCGCTTCGGCGTACCGTTCCATCTCGGAGCCACGCAGCGTCGTTCTCAAGAACGCGGCGCGAACCACTCGGGGTGTGACCTCTAATCCCAGAACCAAAGACATTTCAATTCATCCGATAGTAGTGGAAGACGCCGAGCCCCGGCATCCGTCCGCTGTTGGGCGGTGGAGGTACCCACCGTGAGTGAAAATTGACGACAGATTCGATGCGAACCCGAGACCGGCCGACCAGGCCGACGGCCTGGATGGTGAAGATCTGAGCGGAGGTTGCGAATGAGCGCGCTAGGGGCGTGCGTTGATCTTCGGGGATTTCGATGGGCAAGAAGATGAGCTCGCTGTCCTCACCCAAGAAGCCCGTGAGCATGCCGTACAGGGCCTTGTCATTGCCTTTGCCTTCCACGAAGTCGAGCAGGTCCGTCGGACGACTGAACAAGGGGATGGGAATGAGCTGCTGAATCGTGCTGAGGATCGTAGTGAATTTGAGGCTTTCGACCGGATCGGTGCAGAGAGTGACCTCGGGCGCAAATGAGCAGATCCTCCCGAGCAGCACTTGAGGGCTGGCCTCGTTGATGTTGATGAGGCCCGAGGCGTAAATCGTCAGGATTCGAGACGTCGGGTCGTTCGGAATGGGTTCGACGAAAGTAGCCCAGAAGTCGTCCGTGAAGCCGCGCACCAAACGTAGCTCCTGGAGCGAGTCGAGGGGTGCGTTCTTGTTTTGGTACGGGTCCTTGCCCAGTTGATAGAGGGAGTCGTCCTCGATGCCCGTACCGCCTGTTCGGGTCGTCCCGGCGCCAGGATCGAAATCTGTGCGCTGGATGTCGTGATCC
>QMMB01000072.1 GCA_003647035.1 Deltaproteobacteria bacterium
ACGATGCGGAAGTGGAGCTCGACGTCACCGATACCAACAATCCGTTCATGACCATCTTCGGCGCGCAGGGCACCGAAGAGGTCAACCTGCAAGACATGATGTCGCAGATGCCGGGCTTCAAGGGGCGCACCAAGCGGCGCCGGCTCCAGGTTCCCGATGCGCTCGAGGTTCTCAAGCAGCAAGAGGCCCAGAAGCTCATCGATCACGACAAGGTCCAGCGCGACGCGGTGCAACGCACCGAACAGGCGGGCATCGTTTTCTTGGACGAGATCGACAAGGTGAGCTCCGATCGCAGCGTCGGCGGTCCCGATGTATCGAGAGAAGGCGTGCAGCGTGATCTTCTTCCCATCGTCGAAGGCTCGACGGTGAGCACGAAATACGGCTCCGTGAAGACCGACCACATCCTGTTCATCGCCGCGGGGGCGTTCCACGTGTCGAAGGTCTCCGACCTGATTCCAGAGCTACAGGGGCGCTTCCCGATCCGGGTCGAGCTCGATTCGCTCGAGAAGGAAGACTTCATCAGGATCCTTACTGAGCCGAAGAACGCGCTCACCAAGCAGTACCAGGCATTGATGGCCACAGAGGGCATCGAAGTCGTCTTCGAGCACGATGCGATCGAAGAGCTTGCGGGCTATGCCGCGGAAGCGAACCGCCGCGCCGAAAACATCGGTGCTCGCCGCCTGTACACCATCATGGAGGCGCTGCTCGAAGAGCTTTCCTACGATGCATCGGAGCGCGCCCAGTCGAAGTTCCTCGTGAACGTCGACTACGTGAGGACCACGCTGGAACCGATTCTTGCGGACCAAGATCTCGCGAAATACATCCTCTGACGGGTTGCGTTGCGCGCACATTGCGGAGGGTATGGTCTCCCGGTATTCTCGCCGCTGATGCGGGTCCCGAAGCAGCTATTCATGGCCATCGTGCCGGTGTCGGTTTGGTTCAGCAGCCGGCCGTGGCTCAATTTCGCGATGCGCCCTTTGATGCGCGGGCTCGCGGCCGCCACCATGCGGATGCGGAAGGTACAACCCCAATCGACGGTCGAAGAGATCGGCAACGAGTGGCAGCGAATGTTTCCCTCGCGGCAAGGTGTGCCGATCACCAGCGTCGAAGACGAGACAGTCTACGCGGAAATCCACATTGTTTGCCCCCATCGTGGCACAGGCAACGTCGAAGGTTGCTACCGCATGATGGAGTACGATCGAAAGATGCTCGAACGCATTGGCGGTCAGTTCGTGGTGCTGAAGTCGCAGGCCGAGCCTGGCGTGGAAGTCTGTCAGGTCGCGATGCGAAAAGCCGATGTGCCGGTGGAAGACCTAGTCCCCGCTCATATCCGAGCACAGGCGTCGTCGAGGCGATAGATCTTCTGGACGGTTCATCCTCTGACGCCGTTGCGGCGCTCGGACAGCGGGCGTCGTTTGAGTTCCCGACGAAGGCCTTCTTTCTCGTCAGTCAAGGTCGGATGCTTACGTCTCTTCGAGGCGATAGATTTCCTGGATCTCTCCCAGAATTTCGCCGAATGGGATCTCTAGGTCGCGGAGCAGGCCGTTGGCGACGTCGTACACCCATCCGTGTACGATCGGGTGCCCGGTACGCACATATTGCTTTTGGACGACGGCGGTCTTGATTACGTTGACGCACTGCTCTTGAATGTTCAGCTCGACGAGCCGCCGGTAGCGCGCATCCGGGTCTTCGATGGCGTCGAGCTCACCTTGATATAGCCGGTAGACATCCCGAATCTCGCGCAGCCAACCGTTCAGCAACCCGAGGTCGGCGGGTTGCATGGCAGCCGCGACCCCGCCGCATCCGTAGTGTCCGCACACGATGACGTGCTTCACGTGGAGATGTCCGACGGCGTACTCGATGACCGACTGGGCGTTGATGTCGGTGCTGACGACGAGGTTCGCCACGTTTCGGTGAACGAACACGTCCCCGGGATCGAGCCCCATGATCTCATTGGGCGGGACCCGGCTGTCGGAGCACCCGATGAACAACAAGTCTGGGTCCTGGGACGTGGCAAGCCGGCTGAAGAAATTCGGATCTCGATGAGTGTGTTCTTCAACCCATTTGCGGTTGTTCTCGAAGACTTCGTCATACCTGGTCATGGTTCCCCTTACGTTTGCACGTTGTGTTGGGCCTCGATCGGAGGTGGGATGGATGCGGGGTCCTCGTCGAGCATTTCGCGGAGATCGATCTCGATTCCTCGAGACATCGTCGTGATGGGTACGTCGTTGGGCGTTCCTTCGAACGGGTTCTCGCTGACGCGGCCAATCCGCTCCATGGTGTGAAACACCCACATGACGAGGGCGCTGAAGGGCACGCTCAGCCAAATGAAATTGGGCCCGATGAGCGGATGGCTGTCGCTCACCGCGATTCCGATCTTGTCGAACTCGAACATGACGCCCAAGGGCAGCAGGAGCACGAAGATCCACAAGAAGATCCAGTTGAGCGTTGCGTACTGCCTCGGGTAGGGGAAGTTCTTAATCCTCTCCGACTTCCCCTGAAGCGCAAAGAGCTCTACCAGGATGTTCTCCATCTCCATGTGCCTGAAATCGTCGATGAGGCCTTGGGTTCGCAGGTGGCGCAGTTGTTTCGACTGAAGAGACATCAGGTGCGTGGCCTTGTTGGACTTTGCAAGCACGTACGCGAGCTCTTTCTCCGACACATAGGGCGCGAGCTCCTCCTCGAGCGGATACCGGTGCTCTCTCACGCCAATCACCTCGCCCCACTCCTTGTTGGTGGGATGCTTCATGACGTGTTCCCAGGGCCGCGGCTGCCTCATGGCGTGCCGCAACGCGGTCATCCAAGCGATGTGCCGAAAGACCAGCTCCTCGCGGACGGCCTTCAGCTCTGCGTCCCCCGCTTTCTCATCCGTGAAGTCGTTGGTGATGAAATCGTTGACCACGATACCCCAGGCACGCGAGGTATTGACGATCCCTCCCCAGATTTTTCGTGCCTCCCAAACGCGGTCGTACGTGGCATTGTTCTGGAAGCTGATGATGAAAGCGACGGCCGTACCGACGACCGCAATGGGGAGCCACGGGAGGTGCAGCCACTTTTGGTCGAACACTTCGTATACGATGACGGGGATCAGCGCGATCACGAGCAGCAGGACCGTGTCATGCCGAGTCCACCACGCCATATCCGTAACGGAGTAGTTCTTCTTGGTGTACATCGCGGAGCCCGACTATTAGCACAAGTCCCTGGCCGATTGGCTGGGCAATGCATGAGAGGACCTGATGGGCGAGGGCGGCGAGGATAGGAAGGGAACTAGTGACGAACGCGTCGTCGTGCTTGGTGGCGCGGCCGGCGCTTGGGGGGACACGTCGTTTGCGGCGCCACAGCTGCTCGATTCCGGGCGGTGCGACTACATTTTCTTCGAGGCGCTGGCCGAGGTCACCATGGGAATTCTCACGCGAGCGCGCCAAAGGGATCCGGCTCTTGGCTATGCGACCGACGTGATCACGATGATCGGCCGCGACGTGTCGCGTTTCGTCGAGCAGGGGGTGAGCGTGGTGACGAACGCGGGCGGGGTGAATCCGAGGGCTGCGGCCGAAGCGCTTCGGACCATGTCCGATCAAGCGGGCGTCTCGATACGAATCGCTTGGGTCGAGGGCGATGACTTGATGGACCGCCTCGACGAGCTCGGCGCTCTCGGCCTCGCGGAAATGAGTGACGGGTCCCCGCTCGTCACCGAGCCACTGAGCTTCAACGCTTACCTTGGCGCTCGGCCGATCGCTGCTGCGCTCGCGGCCGGGGCGGACGTGGTGATCACCGGACGCTGCGTGGACTCCGCGCTTGCGCTTGGGCCGCTGATTCACGAGTTTCGATGGGGCCCCGAAGATCTCGATGCTCTTTCCCAGGGCAGCCTCGCCGGCCATCTGTTGGAGTGCGGGCCGCAGTCGACGGGGGGCTTGCTGACAGACTGGGAAGACGTCCCGTCGTGGCACGATATCGGCTATCCCATTGCCGAGTGTCGCGCCGACGGTTCGTTCGTTCTGACCAAGGCCGAAGGCACCGGAGGCTTGGTCGACGTTCGCACCGCCTCCGAACAGTTGATCTACGAGATCGGCGATCCGTCCGCGTATCTGCTGCCCGACGTGACCTGCGATTGGCGGCACGTCGAGTTGACCCAAGCCGGGGCCGACCGCGTCGAGGTCCGAGGATCCCGCGGACAGGCTGCACCCTCGACGTTCAAGGCCTGTGCCCAGGTCGTGGATGGCTTCAAGGTCACCGGGCTAGTGATGATCGGCGGTCGCGACGCCGCAAAGAAGGCGAAGCGTTTCGGTGGCGACTTCATTCGGCGTGCGGAGCAGGTTCTCGCTCGCGAGGGCCTCTCGGATCTTCGCGATGTGGACATCGAGATCCTGGGCGCCGAGAGCACATACGGCCCGCACGCGCGTACTACGGACACGCGCGAAGTCGTGGTGAAAGTCGCATTGCACCACGACTCACGTCGCGCGCTCGGGGCCGTTGTTCGTGAGCTCGGCTCCTTCGGATTGGTGGTGTCTGGGCTCACGGCAGGCGGACGGGGCCTTCCCAAACCGACGCCGCTCGTTCGGCTGCGAAGCTACCTCGTCCCGCGCGAGTGCTTTCACCCGGAAATCTATCTCGATGGCAAACCGATTCCGTACGAGGAGCCGCTGCGGACGACGGGCTCCGCGACAGCCCTGCAAGAGGCGCTTCCGACCGAGCCCTTTCCGGTCGACGACGCCGTCGAACTTCCGCTCATCGCCATTGCGCACGCCCGGAGTGGAGACAAGGGTGCAGACTCGAACATCGGAGTCCGCGCCCGCCACCCGGATTTTCTTCCGCTCCTCCGCGACCAGCTTTCCGCTCAGGTCGTGGCCGGCTGGTTCGCTCACCGAATAGCGGGTGCGGTCGAACGATTCGACGTACCCGGCGTGCATGCTCTCAATTTCGTGCTTCGCGACGCACTTGGTGGAGGAGGCATCGCGTCACTTCGCTTCGACCCGCAGGGCAAGGCTTACGCCCAGCAGCTGCTCGACATGCCGATGCAGGTCCCCGCGGCTTGGCTCACCCATCCCGCCGTCGCCCAAGTCCCTGAAGTCGAGGGAGCGCGGGAGAAAAACCGTCAGGCACAGTAGTCGATGAGGGCGGCACCCAAGAGTGCTGCCAATCCGACGATGTCCACGATGGCTACCCGGCGGAGGTTGGCGTTGTAGTTGCCGACCAGGCCGGCGATTAGGATGAAACCGAGCATGGCTGTGAAGCCAGCAGCGTAGCCAGCGGGTCGAAGGGATGCGTCAAACGCGGATGCGATGATCAGCGCGCCGACGATCCCGAACAGAACTGCGCGATGGCGCAGGAGGATCTCGGAATTACTGTCCTCGACAGTGACCCCGTAGAGGGCCCCGATTCGCTTTCCTGAGAGTGCACCAATCGCCGGAAGGAAATTGATCACGCCAGCGAGACAGATCAGGATCGTGGCAAAGGTGCGCACGGCAGCCCGAGTCTACCCGCAAACGTCCCGATTGATAAAGCGGCGCTGCGTCCGCCTCCTAGGAGCGCCGGCCCGAGTTGAGGTATGCTCGCCAGCTCCGATGACCCTCCACGAGCAGCTCACCCGTGAGATTCGAACCGGGCCGTCGGGCCCTACCGTCGGGGCTTTCTTCGATCTGGATCAAACTTTGTTCGCCGGCTTTTCGGCCACCGCGTTTACGCGCGATCAATTTGCCTCGGGTCGGCTGTCGCCGAAGGATCTCCGTGACTCCGTTCGCGCTACGCTCTCCTTTGCGGTTGGCCGGACCGGGTTCTCGACATTCGTGTCGGCCACGTCGGCGGTCTATCGCGGCATGGCCGAAGCCGTCCTGGAGGAAGCGGGGCAGCGGACGTTCGAGAAGCACCTCGTCACTCAGATCTACCCGGAGTCACGCGCGCTCGTGAAGGCGCATCAAGAGATGGGCCACACCGTGGCGATCATCACGTCGGCAACGCGCTACCAAGCGGCGCCAGTCGCTCGGGAGCTTGGCATCGAGGATTTCCTGTACACCCGCCTCGAGGTCGAGGATGGCATCCTCACCGGCAAGGTCGTGCGCCCCACCTGTTACGGCGAGGGCAAGGCGACCGCCGGGCGGAGCCTCGCCTCCAAGTACAGTCTCGACCTCGAGCAGACCTACTTTTACTCGGACAGCCACGAAGACCTTCCGCTATTCGATCTGGTTGGGCGTCCGCGCCCTCTCAATCCCAACCGAAAGCTCGCCCAGATCGCAAAGGAGCGGCAGTGGCCGGTGCGTCGCTTCACCAGCCGCGGAACGCCCACGATGGGCGACGTGGTTCGCACTGGACTGCTCTACGGGAGCCTCGTGCCATCGGTGGCGTTCGGTGTGGCGGCAGGACTCCTCAACCGTTCCCAACGCGAAGCGGTCAACGTCATGGGGTCGGTCTGGGGAGACCTTGCGGCGTCGGCGGCGGGGATCGATCTTCGGGTCGAGGGCCAGGAGCACCTGTGGTCGCATCGGCCCGCGGTGTTCATCTTCAACCATCAGAGCGGCCTCGAGCTCGTGCTGATGCTCAAATTGCTCCGCCGAGATTTTACCGGCATCGCCAAGCAGGAGCTTCGTCACAACCCGATTTTTGGTCCCCTGTTCAGGGCGGCTGGAGTCGTTTTCGTCGATCGATCGAACACCGCCAAGGCCATTGACTCCCTCGGGCCCGCAGTGGAAGCACTGAGACACGGACGATCATTGATCATCGCGCCCGAAGGCACACGTTCGACGACCGCGGAGGTAGGTCGCTTCAAGAAGGGTGCGTTTCGTCTGGCCATGGATGCTGACGTCCCCATCGTTCCGGTCGTGTTTCGCAATGTGCTCGACGCACTGCCCAAGGGCGCCCTCGTAGTGCGCCCCGCCGTCATCGAGGCGGTGGTCCTCCCACCAATCGACACCTCCTCTTGGACGCTCGACACACTCGAACAGGAGATACACGGCGTCCGCAACCGCTACATCGATGTCCTCGCTATCGGACATGCCATGGGCTAGCCTCCGTGGCCCATGCTCGAAGACAGCCACTACTACTTCAACAAGGCGGCCGACGTCTTGGGCCTCGGCGACCACATTCGCGAGATTCTCATCACGCCACGCCGCGTGGTGAAGGTCGAGATCGTCACCGAGGATGACGCCGGGGAGCTCATCCACTGCGTGGGCTTTCGCACCCAGCATAATGACGCGCGCGGTCCGTACAAAGGGGGGCTCCGCTTCCACCCGAGCATGGACGAGGACCACGCGACGGCGCTAGCCAACCTGATGACGTGGAAGACTGCGATCGCAGGGGTTCCTTTCGGCGGCGCCAAAGGTGGGATCGACTGCGACCCGCACACCATGACCAAGACCGAGCTCAACCGAGTCACGCGCACCTTCATCGAGCGCATCAAGGAGATCATCGGGCCCACGCTCGACATCCCCGCACCTGATGTGAACACCAACGCCGAAGTGATGGGCTGGATCATGGACGAGTACTCGCGCGACTACGGCTTCTCGCCAGGGGTCGTCACCGGCAAGCCGGTGGACCTGTTCGGTTCGCTCGGCCGTGCCGAAGCAACGGGCCGCGGGGTGATGTACGCGGCGCGCGAAGCCCTGAAAGATCAGGGCAAGAGTCTAAAGGATGTGACTGTAGCTATTCAGGGGTTCGGCAATGTCGGCAGCCACGCGGCTCGCCTGATCGGAGAGCAGGGCGGCAAGATCATTGCCGTGGCCGACCACTTGGGCGCAGTTGAAAACAAGGAAGGACTCGACATCCCGGCGCTTGTCACGTGGACGGCGGAGCATGGCACTGTAAACGGCTTCGCCGGGGGGGGCGCCTTCAACGGCTCAGATGTGATCACTTGGCCAGCCGACCTACTGATACCCGCGGCGCTTGAAGGCGCGATCACGGAAGACAATGCGGCTGACGTGCAAGCCACATTAATCGTCGAGGGTGCCAATGGACCGACCACACCAAGAGCCAACGAGATCCTGCTCGACCGTGGCATCGTCACGGTGCCCGATATCTTGGCCAACGCCGGCGGCGTGACAGTCAGCTATTTCGAGTGGGCCCAGAACATCCAGCAGTTTCGCTGGGAGCTCGATCGGATCACCGGCGAGCTCGAAAAGGTAATGGTCCGGGCCTACGCCGCAGTTCGAGATGTGGCGAACGAGAAGTCTGTGGACTTGAGGACCGCCGCGTTTGTGCTCGGCGTTCGGCGTGTCGGTCGCGCGGCCCTGGCGCGACAGCCCATCCGCAAGACGATCACCTTCGACTAGCCGAGCCGCGATTCGTCGCAACTCATTCAGGCGGCCCGACCAGGATGCGCTCGCCGACCCGGATGTGCCGATAGGCGTCCCCGAAGGTGTCGTTGAACATCGCAATGACCTCGTCGCTACTGTCGTGGCCGCCCACCCCGACCAGCCCCAGATTTCGCCCTTGTAGCTCTCTCATCTGCTCCTCGACGTCGTCCATCGTCACCGGTGAGAACATCCCGGTGCCAGACGCAAGGATCCGTTGAGCGTCCAGCCCGAGCACCTTCAACCGGCCCTCGGGGACCGGCAAATGGAGACCGCCGACGATTCCGTAGAGCGGCGCACTGAAGACCTGGTCATACCGCTCGAGTAGCTTCGGGATGGTCTGGTGGCCGCAGCCCACGATGAGGATCACCCCGCGTTCCGCCACATGCACGACCAGCGCCTGCTCGTCGATCCAACCAAACACCAGCTGCCGTGGGATGGTCCCCGTGGAGGCGATGCCTTTACCGATGCGCGTGGGCTCGCGCGCGTGGATGGGGCTCAGCCCCGGGTAGGTCATCGGGGTCGGGACGAACGCCCGAACGTTCGGCAGAGGCACCTGCTCGAGCCCGACCGAAAACGTCCGGCCTTTCTGACGCGGTTTACCGCCGACGTGGTCGAAGTGGTTGTGTGAGATGAAGACGGTATCGACACTGTCGAGCGCGACGTCCAGCGCCTTCATGTTGAGCTCGAGCGGGGAGGGCGACTCCTGGCTCGTATTCTGCCCTACGTCGAACAGGATTCGATGCTCGTCGGTCTCGATCAGGTACGACACCCCCATCTCGCCCCGCAACTCGGGGCCCGACGTGTGCCAATCGATCAACGGTAGGATCGAAAGCGTCCGCGTGGTCCCAAAGTCGCCGATCGGTGAGGCCACGTGCGCGGCAAATTCTGCATCCGCCTCGCGAACCCCGCTTCGATTTCGGATCTCGACGAACGCGATCGCGGCGATCAGCGCCAGCGCCAAGCCTCCGACTGTCCAAGTGAGGGCACGCTTCATGCGCATTCTTTACCATACAACCAACGAGCGGCGGTAGGGGTCTGGCCGTATGCTATACGCAGCGCGTGGATGACTTGATCCAAAAAGCAGCCACTCTCCAAGAGGCGCTCCCCTACATTCGGGAGTTCCATGGGGACATCTTCGTCATCAAGTACGGCGGCAATGCCATGGTGGACCCGGTGCTGCGGGACAGCTTTGCCCGGGACATCGTCCTGATGAAGTATGTGGGGCTTCATCCGGTCGTCGTGCATGGGGGAGGGCCCCAGATCGACGAGATGCTCAAGTCGCTGGGCGTGGTTTCAGAGCGTTTAGACGGGCTCCGTGTCACCGACGCTCACACGATGGATGTCGTCGAGATGGTGTTGGGCGGCAAGATCAATCAAGAGATCGTGTCCCTCATCGCCAGCCATGGCGGCCGCGCGGTCGGGCTCACCGGCAAGGATGACGCCTTTCTTCGCGCCGAGAAGATCGACAAGATGAAGACCAAGAGCGGCAAGTGGGTCGACCCAGGCCGCGTCGGAGAGGTGACGCAGGTCAATCCAGAGATCGTGCGCCGGCTCGTCGATGACGGCTTCATTCCGGTGATCGCCCCGGTGGCGGTGGACGCCGAAGGCAAGTCGCTGAACGTCAACGCGGACACCGTGGCCGGCAAGGTGGCCGAGGCGCTGCCCGCCCGCAAGTTCGTGCTGCTCACCGACATCGAAGGAGTGCGCCGCAAAGACGGCGAGGTAGCGAGCTCGCTGAACGCCTCGGAGATCGACGCCCTCAAGAGCGATGGGGTCATCGAGGGCGGCATGATTCCGAAAGTCGAATGCGCGTTGAGCGCTTTGGCGGGCGGTGTCCGCAAGGTGCACGTCATCGACGGCCGTGTGCGTCACGCGGTGCTCCTGGAGATCTTCACGGACGAAGGCATCGGCACCGAGATCACGCGCTGAGCCCACCGGACCAGGGTCGACGCCCTCAGGCAATGGTGGTATGCCCCGGGCTTCCCAAAAGGCACACCATGACCAGGCAGGATGACATGCT
>QMMB01000073.1 GCA_003647035.1 Deltaproteobacteria bacterium
TCGGAGGTCCAGCGCCATCTGCAAGATGAAGCGGTCCATCTCGCCAGGCCCACGGGCTCGCCTCGGCATCTCGGCCGGAACGGCCACCCGGAGCTCACCGCCGGTGGCCTCGAGGGGAACGCCCTGATCCAGGGTTCGGCCATTTTGATTGCGAAGCTCGTCGAGAATGCGCGAGATGTGCCGCGCGTTCTGCCCCAGCTCGCTCAACTCTTTTTTGAATTGATCGACCTCTTCGATCACGAAGATCGGTAGGACGACCGTGTTGTCCTCGAATTTGTAGACCGCTAGAGGGTCGTGAAGGACCACATTGGTGTCCAAGACGTAGGTCTTCTTCACGCCGTGGGACGCTAGCATGGTTCGGTGCGCCACGTACGGAGAAACGAAAACCGGGTATAGTGCGCTCGCGGAAAGTCCATGATCGGGGAGTTGAGTTACCAGAGCCTCGCGATGCTCGCGGCAGCTGGCGTGCTCGCGACCGTGGTCAATGTGATGGCCGGCGGCGGCGGCATGATCGTGTTGCCCCTGCTCATGGCGCTGGGGCTGCCCGCGGACGTCGCAAACGGGACGTATCGGCTCAGCGTCGTCACACAGAGTATCGCTGGCACCGCCGCGATGCGTCGCGAGGGAAAGCTCGACACGGCATCGATTGTTCCAATTCTGATCCCTACCGTCCTCGGAGCAGTGGCTGGGGCGTTGCTTGCGACATGGGTCCCACGCGAGGTCCTGAAGCCGATCATGCTCACGACGATGATCCTGATGGGCGCGCTCATCGCGCTTCGGAAGCAGACGCTGATCCCCGGGGAAGGCCCCGCACTCACCCCTCAACAAGCGCCGCGCTCGTTCGTCGGCCTGTTCTTGGCCGGGGTTTACGGCGGTTTCATCCAGGCGGGCGTGGGTTTTCTGTTGCTCGGTGTTCTCGTTGGAACACTGCGTCACGACCTGATCGCCGGCAACGCACTCAAGTTGGTGATCACCCTCGCATTTGGCGCGGTCTCACTCGGCATCTTTGCCTGGGCGGGACTGGTGGCATGGGTGCCCGCCCTCGTTCTCGCCGCCGCATCGATCGTCGGCGCCCGGCTCGGCGTAGGCCTCATGCTCACAGTCCCCATCGCCCGATTGAGATGGTTCGTGTTCGCATGCGTGGTCGCCGTGTCCGTTGCCGCGTGGCTTCGATAGTTAACAACGATCCCCGTTGGTGATACCCTGAACGGTGAGGAGGGCTTCACGATGGGGGAAATGGTCAAGCAGATAGCTGCGCTGCAGGACTACGAAAGCTACCAGAATCTACACTGGGAAGGTTCCTTCGAAGACTACCTTCAGATCGTCCGAGAGAGGCCGCAGGTCACGCGCAATGCGTTTCAGCGCATCTACGACATGGTGATCTCGTACGGCGAAGAAGAGTACATCGATAACAAGAAGAAGCTAATCCGATACTCGTTCTTCAAAGACCCAATCGAGGACGGCAAGGACGCGATCTTCGGGTTGGACATTCCCCTGATGCGCCTGGTGCATGTGCTTCATGCCGCAGCGCAAGGGTATGGCCCGGAGAAACGAATCATCTTGCTGCACGGGCCGGTCGGCTCGTCGAAGAGCACGATCGCGCGACTGCTCAAGAAGGGGCTCGAACGCTACTCCCGAACGCCCGAGGGCGCGCTCTACACCTACGAGTGGACCAACTTGGAGTCGACCGGACTCGCGGGCGGCGACGACGTGTTCCCGTGTCCCATGCACGATGAGCCACTTCGCTTGATCCCCGCTGACTGGCGCAGTAACGCGATCCAAGAGCTTCGCTTGGGCGACGACCGAAGGCGTGTGCAGGTGCGTGGTGAGCTCAACCCCGCATGCCGATTCATCTTCCGAAGCTTGCTCGAGCGCTACGACGGCGACTGGGCGAAAGTGATGAGCAATCACGTCCGGGTGAAACGCTTGGTATTGAGCGAGCAAGATCGCGTCGGCATCGGCACGTTCCAGCCCAAGGACGAGAAGAACCAGGACTCGACCGAGCTCACCGGCGACATCAACTATCGAAAAATCGCGGAATACGGATCTGATTCGGATCCGCGTGCCTTCAATTTCGACGGCGAGTTCAACATCGCGAATCGAGGGGTGGTCGAGTTCGTCGAGGTCTTGAAGCTCGATGTGGCGTTCCTCTACGACCTGCTCGGGGCGACGCAGGAGCATAAAATCAAGCCTAAGAAGTTCGCGCAGACCGACATCGACGAGGTGATCATCGGCCACACGAACGAAGCCGAGTACAAGAAGCTCATCAACAATGAGTTCATGGAAGCGCTCCGCGACCGCACGATCAAGATCGACATCCCCTACATCACCAAGATGAGCGAGGAGATCAAGATCTACCAAAAGGACTTCAGCCCGGCTCGGCTGAGAGGCAAGCACGTTGCGCCACACACGCTCGAGGTGGCAGCGATGTGGGCCGTCTTGAGCCGCCTCGAAGAGCCGAAGAAGCACCAACTGGCGGTGCTTCAGAATCGGATGCACTACGACGGCAAGATCCTGCCCGGATACACGCAAGACAACGTGAAGGAGCTTCGCAAGGAGGCGAGCCGCGAGGGCCTCGAGGGGATGTCGCCCCGTTATGTTCAGGACAAGATCAGCAACTCGCTCGTGCGCGAGGGCAACGAGGGGTACATCAACCCATTCATGGTGCTCAACGAGCTAGAAAAAGGGCTCAGTGCATCGCTTACCGTCGGGGACGATCAACGCAAGCGGTACGGTGAGCTCATCGGAGTCGTGAAGGCCGAGTACGATGAGATGGTCAAGAACGAGGTGCAGCGCGCGATCAGCGCCGATGAGGACGCGATCGGAAGGCTCTGCGGGAACTACATCGACAACATCCGAGCCTACCTGATGAAGCAGAAGGTGAAGAACAAGTACACCGGCAAGGACGAGGAGCCGGACGAACGGTTGATGCGGTCGATTGAAGAAAAGATCGACATCACCGACCCGCGCAAGGACGACTTCCGCCGGGAGATCATGAACTTCATCGGACACCTAGCCCTCGAAGGAAAGAAGTTCACGTACGAGACAAACGACCGCCTGCGCCGCGCGCTCGAGATGAAGCTCTTCGAAGATCAAAAAGACTCCATCAAGCTGTCGAGCTTCGTCGCGAACGTCATCGACAAGGAGACGCAGGACAGGATCGACATCATCAAGAACCGGCTCATCAAGTACTACGGGTACAACGAGGCGTCGGCGACGGATGTTCTCGCCTACGTCGCCAGCATCTTCGCGAGGGGCGACGTAAAGGAGTAACGGGTGTCGCTGCGAATCGACCAGGATCATTCCCGGTTCCGCAACATCGTTCGCGGGCGGATTCGTGAGAATCTGCGCAAGTACATCTCCCAGGGGGAGCTCCTCGGCAGGCAAGGCAAAGACATCGTGTCGATCCCGATCCCTCACATCGACATCCCGAAGTTGCGTTTTGGCGACAAGCAGCAAGGTGGCGTGGCGCAGGGCGACGGCGATCCGGGCGATGCCTTGTCCGGGAGCCCGCAAGACGGCGACGGCCAAGGGAAAGCCGGCGATCAGCCCGGTGATCATCCGCTCGAGGTGGAGCTCACGCTCGACGAGCTGGCGGATATTCTCGGCGAGGAGCTTGCACTGCCCAACATCGAGAACAAGGGCAAGAGCGCGATCGTCGACAAGAAGGATCGCTACGTTGGCGTTCGCAATGTGGGTCCGAACTCGCTGCGCCATTTCAGGCGAACATTCCGAAGCGCGTTGCGCCGTCAGATCGCACTCGGCACCTACGACCCGAAGCGTCCTGTGATCATCCCGACGCGCGACGACATGCGGTACAAGTCGTGGAAGACGGAAGAAGAGCCTGTCGCGAACGCCGTCATCATCTACATGATGGACGTCTCCGGGTCGATGGGTGACGAGCAAAAGGAGATCGTTCGCATCGAGTCGTTCTGGATCGACACGTGGCTACGCAAGCAATACAAGGGCATCGAAACGCGCTTCATCATTCACGACGCAGCGGCGCGAGAGGTCGATCGCAACACATTCTTCAGGACGCGAGAGTCCGGTGGGACGATGATCTCCTCGGCGTACCGCCTAGCCGCCGAGATCATCGAGCGCGACTATCCTGCGTCGCAGTGGAACATCTACCCGTTTCATTTTTCCGATGGCGATAACTGGAGCGTCGACGACACGTTGCTGTGTGTCGACATCCTCAAGAAGCTGCTTCTCCCCGCATCCAACGTGTTTTGTTACGGCCAGGTGGATAGCCCGTACGGTTCCGGCCAGTTCATCAAGGACCTCAAGGAACACTTCTCGGACCACGAACGATTGATCACGAGCGAGATCAACGATCGCGAGGCGATCGTCGGATCGATTCGAGAGTTCCTCGGGGAGGGCAAGTAGCGAGTGGCCCAGTTCGCCCTGAAAACCGCGCTTCCGAACTACCTCCGCGACGAGCAGAAGCGAATCGAAGGGTTCGTGCGAGGCGTCGGCCTCGACATCTTCCCAACAATCTTCGAAATGCTGAGCTACGACCAGATGAACGAGGTTGCCGCCTACGGTGGCTTCCCCACGCGGTACCCGCACTGGCGCTGGGGAATGGAGTACGAGCGGCTGAGCAAGAGCCACGAGTACGGGCTCTCGAAGATCTACGAGCTGGTGATCAACAACAACCCGTCCATCGCGTACTTGCTGGAAGGCAATAGCTTGGTCGATCAGAAGCTCGTGATGGCGCACGTCTATGCACACGTCGATTTCTTCAAGAACAACTTCTGCTTCAAGATGACCAGTCAGGGCCGCGACCAGCGAACCGGAGACGACATTCGCAAGTGGATTGACACGATGGCCAATCACGGCGCGACCATCCGCAAGTGGGCGAATCGTATTGGGCTCGAAACCATCGAGCAGTTCATCGACGCCTGCTTGAGCCTCGAGAACCTGATTGACCCGCAGAAGCCGTTCTTGCCGAAGGAGACGTCGCCGAGCACCTCCGAGGAAGAAGAGCTTCCCGAACCGCAGGAAGTGCCGCTCTTGCGTGTCGACCGCGAGTACATGGAGTCCTTCATCAACCCCGCAGAGTTCGTGGACTCGCAGAAGAAGAAGCTCGCCGAAGAGGCAGAACAGGCTCAACGCTTCCCGACCGAACCTCAGCGGGATGTGCTCGGGTTCTTGCTCGACAACGCGCCGCTCCAACGATGGGAACGAGAATGCCTCGCCGTCATTCGTGCCGAAGCGTACTACTTCCTTCCGCAGATGCAGACCAAGATCATGAACGAGGGCTGGGCAAGCTACTGGCACTCGCGACTCATGACGGAGAAGATCTGCGATCCGAGCGAGATCGTGGACTACGCAGACCGTTGCGCGAGTGTGCTTGCAACGTCACCGGGGCAACTCAACCCGTACAAGCTCGGAATTGAGCTCTTCCGGCACATCGAGAATCGCTGGAACCGAGGGCAATTCGGCAAGGAATGGGACGAGTGCGAAGACTGGGGGCTCCGCCGGCACTGGGACCGCCGCACGGGGCTCGGGCGCGACAAGATCTTCGAAGTGCGCGCTCTCTACAACGACGTGACGTTCATCGACGAGTACCTCACCGAAGACTTCGTGTTCGATCAGAAGATGTATTCGTTCGGGTACAACCAGCGAAACGATCGCTGGGAGATCGAGAGCCGCACGTTCGACGACGTGAAGAACCAGTTGCTCACGAGCCTGACCAACGCGGGGAGCCCCATCATCTACGTCGTGGACGCGAACCACGGGAATCGCTCGGAGCTCCTCCTCGAGCACACGCACCAGGGCGCCGACCTACGCTTGGACTGGGCCAAAGAAGTCGTGAAGGCGCTTTGCCGGGTTTGGACGCGCCCCGTCGAACTCCACACCATCGTCGATGAGAAGCCAACAGCCCTTCGCTTCGACGGCAAAGACCACTCCCAAAGGTCGCTCTAGAAACCGACGCAATTGGCGAAAGTGATTGTCGTCGGTCCAACACCCACGGCGCCAACGTCGTAGGCAAGCACGCTGGTCCCGTTGATCAGTGATTCGCATGCGAGCTCGAAGCTCACGTCACTACCTTGCACTGAAATGCCCGAGAGCTGGCAGGGCTGATCCATCGATATGTCGTCCTCCCCGCATCTGCCAAGCGTCCGACCTCCATAGGACGTTCCTTCCTCGATGATGGTGACGTAGCAGTCGGTCTGCTCCACCAACCCGTCGCCCGCCTCGATGGTCTCCGCATGTAGCTCGAAGGCGAAGTCGTCGGCAATATTCGCTTCGAGCGTGACGAGCCTAGTGCCGTCGGCCCCTTGGACCGCCTCGCAGATCGCTCTGATCGGATCGCCGGTGCACGCGAGCTGACGATGCTCGCCGAGGATAGCGCGGTGACCTCCATCTCCGAGACAGGTATTCGCGGGGGCCCCTGGACAGCCCACCGGGCTGTCGGCCGGACACGTGAGGTTCCATTCCGCGTTCACCGAGACAGGACCGCCAGTCTCCGCACAGGACAGCGCCAACACTGGCAGCAGCACCCACATCAATCGGCTCATCTTCATCCCCAATCCCACGCGATCAGGTTAGCGACACCGCCAAAAGCCCGCAACTACGGAGTAATACAACGTGATATCCTCGAGTGCGAGGCCGCCGGGACGCTCGAGCGGCCCAGTAAGGTTGCGACGCGCGGGCCAGTCACGCTAAGAATGGCCTGCCAAATGCTCGAGCTGCTTACCAATCCCGACGCGTGGATCGCACTGGCCACTCTGACGTTGCTCGAGATCGTGCTCGGCATCGACAACATCGTCTTCATCGCGATCCTCGCCTCTCGGCTTCCGGTCGAAAAGCAGGCAATCGCGTATCGCCTCGGTCTGCTGGGGGCGATGGTTACCCGAGTCGCCCTGCTGATGACGATCAACTGGGTGATGCAGCTGACCGACCCCTTGTTCGAGATCCTGGAGCATACTTTGTCGGGACGCGACCTCATTCTGCTCGGAGGCGGCTTGTTCTTGATCGCGAAGAGCACCCAGGAGATGTACGAAAAGATCGAAGGAAAACCGGACGGGGACATCAAAGGCTGGTTCAACGGGCTTCCGGGCGTGGTGGCCCAGATCATGATTCTCGACGTCATCTTCTCGCTCGACTCGGTGATCACCGCGGTGGGCATGGCTGAGCACATCGAGGTGATGGTGACGGCGATCGTCATCGCGATCGGGGTCATGTTGCTGTTCGCAAAGCCAATCGGCGACTTCGTCAACAAGCACCCATCGATGAAGATACTCGCCCTATCTTTCCTCCTTCTGATCGGCGTTTTGCTGACGGCGGAGGGCCTGGGCCAGCACATCAACAAGGGCTACATCTACTTCGCAATGGCGTTTGCCCTGATCATCGAGCTGCTCAACATTCGCTTTAGGGCGAAGCAACGGCCTGCATAGGCCAGATTTTTGCTGCGGCTGCTCGCCGCATGCGCCAGACTCGGCGGCGATGCGGTTGGCGCCTCTCATAGGACCGGACCTTCAAGAGGCCATCGCGAACGGTCCCGAGGCCGTTCGCGAGGCGGTTTCCGAGTTCCACCCCGAAGACATTGCCGAGCTGCTCGAAGACCTGTCGGCGAGGGAGGCGGTCGCGCTGGTGCGGGCGCTAGCCACCGAGACGGCCGCGGACGTGGTGGAGCGCCTCAGCCCGCATCGCCAAGTCCTCGTCTTCAACGCGATCGACACGGGTCGCGCAGTCGAGCTCCTCGGGGAGATGGACCCCGACGATCGTGTCGACCTTCTCCAAGAGCTCGAGGAGGGCGACGCGGCGGCGTTGCTTGAAGCGCTCGAACGAAGAGAGCCCGAGGCTGCCGAAGAAGTTCGGGAGCTCGTTCAGTACGAGCCGGAGACAGCCGGCGGCCTGATGACCACGGAGTTCGCGTCCCTGCCTCCAGGGACGAAGGTCTGGGAAGCGATGGAGGCGGCGCGTCGCTTCGGACGCGAAGACATGGCGGAGTTGCTGTACTACATCTATGTCTGCAGTCCTACGGGCGAGCTGCTGGGCGTCGTGTCCCTGCGAGACCTGATCTTGAGCGACCCCGGGCAGTCGCTCTCCGAGATCATGACGGAGAACGTCTTCCAGGTGTCGTCCTTCGACGACCAGGAAAAGGTTGCCCACGAAATCGCCCGCTATGACTTGGCGGCACTGCCGGTCGTAGACAGCGTCTCGCGCATGCTCGGCGTGGTAACCGTCGATGACGTCGTCGACGTGGTGATCGAAGAGGCCACCGAAGACGCACAGAAGATGGGCGGCGTGGTGCCCCTCGAAGACTCGTACTTCGAGACCGGCTGGGCCGAGTTCGTGTGGAAGCGAGGCGTGTGGCTCGTGCTGCTCTTCGTAGCGCAGCTGTTGACGGCGTCGGTCATTCGCGAGAACCAGGATTTCCTTCAGGCGACGCTCGAGCTCGTACTGTTCATTCCATTGATTATCGCCTCGGGCGGAAACGCTGGCTCACAGTCCGCCACCCTGATCATCCGCGCAATGGCGGTCGGGGAGCTGACGCCCCGAGACTGGGCCAAGGTCTTGGGTCGTGAACTCCTGATCGGCCTCTCGCTTGGCATCGCGCTCGGATTCATGGGCTTCGCAGGTGGCTGGTTTGCCGGCGAGACCGTGGCTCCCATCGCGATCGCGACAACCGTCGGGGCAAGTGTCCTCGCCATCGTCACGTTGAGCACGATGATCGGCTCGCTGCTCCCACTGCTGATTCGACGCGCAGGGCTCGATCCCGCCGTGTCCTCGACGCCGTTCATCGCGTCGGTCGTCGATGTCTTGGGGCTCATCGTGTATTTCGCCGTGGCGAATGTGATCTTACACGTGGTGTTCGGCTCCTAGCCTCTCGATCTTGGTCTCATCCCCTGCTAGTGTCTCGCCTTCGCAACGGGAGCCAGACATGCCGAAACTGACCATCAACTACAGCCAAGACATCGAGACGGTTTATCGCTTCGTGACGGACGTCGATGTGATCAAGAAGCGCAGCGAGTCGTTCGGAGAAAAGAACATCCGCATTGAGCTCGATGAGGCGGGCGGTACGAAGACGATCACGTCGACGCGGGAGATCGAAAGCGATCTGCCCGGCTTCGCGAAAAGGCTCTTCAACGCGACCAACACGATTGTCGAGCGCCGCGAGTGGCGAGACGCGGGCGACAAGAAGACGTGCAAGGCTCATATCGACATCCTCAAAACGCCCGGCTCCATCGACACCAACGTGACGATTTCACCGAATGGGACCGGCTGCACCTACGACATCGAGTTCGAAGTCACCGCGAAGGTGCCACTCATCCGCAAGAAGCTCGAAGAGTTCGTCGCCAAGACCACGATGGAGGGCGTGCGCGACGAGCACGACTACAACCAGCGTGAAATCGACTCCGCCGGCTAAGCTCAATCGGTGAGCTCGGGCTCGAGGTAATCCTCGCCTTCCCAGAAATCGCACTTCTCGGCGGCGTTGCTGCCCACGGACACGGTCACATCGCAGACCAAGTGCTGGTCTGCTGCCTTGTCGTACATCGGCCACTGAACGCCCCCTTCAGTGCTCGGATTCCCGGTCGCCGCGAAGCGCGAGAAGTAACCCAGCATCTGCTGCCACAGCGCCTCGTCCACGGTGCCCGGCTGCCACTCGTTGAGAGTGGCGGAGCCATCCGCGAAGTTGATCTCGAGCAGGGGGTCGTAGCCAAACACGTAGGGAATGTCTGCACCGTGAAACGCAGCGAGATCGTAGCTCGGCAGCTCAGCTCCGGGAATGAACGGTAGCGCGACTTCGATCTGAGAATGTCCGTCCGGATACTCGAACTGATAGAGGTACGTCGGAGTGAACGCCGCCAACTTCGCGACCTCGCTCTTGCCCGGACATCGGAAGATGGCGTCTGTCGTAACGGCTGCCAGCGCCACTGCAGGCTGCGAGTAGTCCTCGAGCCGATACTGTTCCGCTACTCTCTGCGCGAGCGCGGTGTCACCGCTGAAGAGATGCGCGATCAGCTCCACGTAGTTGTCCGCTGTCACCTCGAAGGACGGATCAAAGAGCTCGGCGATCCAGATGAAAAGCCTCGCCTCCTCTTTGGCGAACCCGGCGCTCGTCGGCACCCGGTTGGAGTTGCCGGACGTCAACGAATCAGTCGGCTGCTCGGTGACCAGCGAGCCAGCGAGAATGGCGCCACGGCCGCCGCCGGGTTCTGCGCGGCGCGTGATCCCGAAGTCGGGAGCCGGTGGCAACGCTGCCAGAGCATCGGCCCA
>QMMB01000074.1 GCA_003647035.1 Deltaproteobacteria bacterium
CGTACTTCGAGCTCGAGCTTGCCGCCCGTCTCGACGACTTCTACGCATCGGTCGAAGGTGCCGGCGGGCGTCTCGACGGTCATATCAATCGAAACCAACCGCGCCGTGCGGCCCCCGCGGCCAGGCCACGTAGCGCCTTCGACTAGGGGCGCGCGAATCAGCCACACATCGCCGGGCGGCACACGAATGCCCTCAGGCAGCACCTCGTAGCGCACGACTGCACGGCCTGTGTGCACCTCTGCGATGTGCCCATCGAACGCCTCGACTCGAGCGATCCCAAGGGTCGTCAACGAATCGCCGGTGTCGACATCGTAGGACCACGCATTGCCCGTCCGCAGCGGGTAGAGATCGCTGGGTTCGATCGTTGCGCGCGATGACGGCGGCGGACTTTGGCCCGCGCAAGCCACTAGGCAACAGAAAGCCCCTAGGAAACAAGGAAGCGCCGCCATGGCAGCCCAGGAACCGGAGGTCATACGAGGTGAGCGTAGCAGCTCCCATGTAGGCAGTGACCGCATATTCGCGATGAGCAAGCCTCCTGTTAGGATGCAGGAGTGCCCGCGAAGAAAACGATTCTCGTTCTCGACGACGATCCCTCGGTGCGGCAGATGCTCGACGTCATGCTCGAGCAGGACGGGCATGCGGTCATCACGTCGGGCGACGTGCGCTCGGCGCTGGCCCAGTGCGCAGTACAACTCCCAGACCTGATGGTCGTCGACCTGATGCTCCCGATCGAAGACGGTGAGATGTTCGTCCGGGAGTTCCGCCGTCGCTGGAGGCATGCCGACGTGCCGGTGATACTCCTGAGCGCCAGCACCGCGCGAAACGAGATCGCGCGCCGTCTCAGCGTCGAAGCCACGCTCCCAAAGCCGTTTTTGGCCGAGGACTTGCGCGAGCTCGTCGCGGGCCTGTTCCAAGACCGTGAGACGGTTGCAGCCGGCTGACAATCCAATCGTCGCGTCTCACGCGGCGTGGTATGAGCGGCGGCATGGATCAGGTGTACGCCGATGGGTTGTTCTGCGACGAGGTTGTCTTGATCACGGGCGGCGGGACGGGCATCGGCCTCGTCGCGGCGACGGAAATGGGACTGTTGGGAGCCAAGGTCGCGATCTGCGGACGGCGCCCCGACCCGTTGAAGAGCGCTGTAGCCGAGCTCGCCTCCAAGGGCATCGAGGCCTTTGGCGCCCCATGCGATATCCGAGAGCCCGATGCGATCGCAGCTTACGTAGACTCGGTCCTCGAACGCTTTGGCCGCATCGACGTGCTGATCAACAACGCGGGCGGTCAGTTCCCCACCACCGCCGAGGCTCTCTCGCCCAAAGGATTCGCCGCCGTCATTCGCAACAACCTCATCGGCACCTGGAGCATCACACACGCCGTCGCGACCAAGGCCATGATCCCACAGAAGCGAGGGCGAATCGTCAGTGTGATCGCGCAGATCAACCGCGGATTCCCCGGCATGGTGCACACTGGCGCGGCTCGCGCAGGCGTGGACAACATGACCAAAACGCTCGCGGTGGAGTGGGCCATCCACGGCATCCGGGTCAACGCAGTGGCGCCCGGTGTGATCGTCACGAGCGGCACGAAGCAGTACCCGCCCGAGCTCCTCGACAACGCGGAGAAAGCCAACCCCCTGCGCCGGCTCGGCACCGCGGAGGAAGTCTCTCATCTAATCACGTACCTCGCTTCACGGTACGCTGATTTCGTGGCGGGCCAGACGTTCTACATCGACGGGGGAGCCAGCGTCTGGGGCGAGAACTGGTTCATTCCCGACGACGTGCCGAAGTTCCCCCCCTACCCGGTCCCCGACCGGAGTTAGGCCGGGTTCGCGCTCGGCGTGGTCTAGGGAGCTGGCTTTTTCTGAAACACGCTGAGCAGGTATGCGCAGCCAACCCCAACGAAGTAAAGCAGCACGAGCGGGACGAGCATCATCACCATCGTGTAGACGTCCTGTGGCGTCAGCAGCATCGAGATGAATGCTGCGCACACGATCCACCAGCGCGAGAACTTCAGCAGCTGCTGCCAAGTCACCATGCCCGCGCCGGCGAGAAAAGTTACGATGACAGGGACCTCGAAGACGATGCCAAACGCCAGCAACATCCGGCGGAAGAACGGCATATAGTCTTTGACGAAGAGCGTCGCGACCAAAGTCTCGTCGCTGAAACCGAGCAAGACGGTGAACGCCTCGGGGAACACGAGCTTGTACCCAAACACCGCCCCACCGACGAAGCACACGGTCGACGCGACGATGAACGGAATGGCAAGCGCCTTCTCTTTCTTGTACAGCCCGGGTGCGATGAACATCCACAGTTGCCAGAAGATCCACGGGGATGCGAGGAGCACGCCCACAACGAGGGAGTTCTTCATGTACATCATGAAGGCGTCCGCCGGCCCCGAGAATCGCAAGACGGCGTGCCCGGGCAGTTCGAGCTTGTCCCAAGCTGGCTGAAGCGGTGCAACCAAGAAGTCCTTGATCTCTTTCTTGAAGAACCAACCGATCGCAACGGCGGGAACCAACGCGAGGAGCGAGCGCAACAAACGCGAACGGAGCTCGCCCAGGTGCTCGAAGAACGTCATCGCTTCATCATGGTCCGGGACCGGCGGCAGCTGCGGCTCCGGGATTTGGATCTGCTCGGAGGTCATGGACGCTTTGCCTCAGTCGGCACATCGGCATCGGCCGGAGGCTTGGGATCACCGGACGCAGGTGTCGGCGCGGCCGCGCTCGCTGCCTCCTCGCCCTCCGGTGCAGACTCGGTGGTTGCCTCGGCACTTGGCGGCGGCGGCTGCGGTGCCTCGTCCGGCACTGGAACGGGCTTCGCTCTTGGGGGACGGACCGGAGGAGCACGAAACGGGTCCCCCTCACGCATGAGATCATCGAGCCCAATCGCGTCCTTGAACTCGCGGCTGGCGTTGCGAACTTGGCGAAGCCCCTTGCCGACCGTTCGCATGAACGTGGGTAGCTTGTCCGGGCCCACCGCCAGCAAGACGATCACCAGAAAGAAGGCTAATTCGGTTGGACCAATGCCAAACATGAGCCCCAAAGATGAATCGTTGCACCCCCGAAAGGCAACCGGAGGCGCCGGCGGGTCGTTTCCGGGACCAACCACCCTGGTTTGACGCGAGTCACGACGCGAAACGAATCTGACGAAGCCGCTCGAGCCCTCGATTCATGCCGCGGACCCGCCTTTCGTACTCGCGTGTCAGCTCCTGAATACGGTTCGCCGCGGCCAGAGTCTCGTCCGAGCTCTCCAAATGCTTCCGGTGGGACTGGTGTAGCTCCAGGACCATGTCGGAAATATGCTCAATGGCCCCAGTCATCTGGCGCCCGCCCTCGGCCTGCTCCTGGCTAGCGCGCTCCATCTGCTGCGTGATCAAACGCATGTTGTCCGCGCTCCGCATGATCAGCTCCGACCCGCGCGCCTGCTCGGCAGTCGCCGCTGCGATCTGCTGAACCGTCTCCGCGATGCGTCCGATCGCATCGGTCACCTGCTTCGAGCCCTTCGCCTGCTCAACTGTAGCCCGCGCAATGCCACGCACCATCGCCGTCGACTGCCGGGACGACTCCAAGATCTTTTTCAGTGCGCCCTCGGCCTCTGCACTCACGGTGACACCCCGGTCCACTGTACTGGCGCCGCGCTCGACCGCTTCAATCGCGTTCTTCGTCTCTGCTTGAATCGTTTTGATCAGCTCGGCGATCTCTTTGGTCGAGGCGCCCGCGCGTTCGGCGAGGTCCTTGATCTCGTCCGCAACGACCGCAAAACCCTTTCCGTGCTCGCCGGCCTGCGCAGCGATGATCGCCGCATTCAGGGCGAGTAGGTTGGTTTGCTCCGCCACGTCGTCGATGACGTTCAAGATGTCGCCAATCGCCTCGATACGATCGCCCAAGTTGGAGATCGTGCTCACCGCCTGCAGCGATGACGTCTTGATTCGGTTGATCTCGTCGGTGATCTTGTGAATTGATTCCGCGCCTGTTTCCGCGTCGCTGGCCACTTTCTCCGAAAGACGCGCAGTTTCGTTGGCGTTCGACTGAACCTGACCGATCGAGACATCCATCTCGTTCATCGAAGACGAAGTCTCTTCTGCGGTCAGGGCTAAGCCATCGACGTTCCGCGCGACCTCTTTAATGCTGTACGTCATCTCCTCGATCGACGACGCGGTCTCGCGAACGCTCGATCCGAGGTTCCCCATGTTCTCCGCAACCTCGTGGTTCGTCGCCGTCATTTGCAGGATGCTCGACGCACTCTCTTCGGTGCTCGACGACAGGGCCTCTACGCGATCGCTGATCGCCTGCAGCGAGATCGCCATCGATTTGAGGGCGCGGGCTGTTTCTTCGACAGCCACCATCTGCTCACCGAGGCCGCTCGAAAGCGCCTTCACGTTCTCGCCGATGACGTCTTCCACCTGTTCGATCTCGTCATGGATCGATCGAATCTGAGCATCGACCTCCTCGACGTCGATCGATGCGGGCAGACCCGATGCGATGATCAGCAGGCCCAGCACGCCGAGGACGGCGGCAACGACGCCCGCAATAGAGGCTCCCTGTGCGCCGGCCAACACGCCCGAGGCAACCCCGACGGGCCCCACGACAAACGCGAGTGCGAAGCACAGGAAACCCGGAACGAGATAGCGACTCTTGGCGATTGCCCGAAACATGATCCCCCGTGAACGATTACCAGAGTATCGAACCCTGGGAGTGCCGGGCAAGTTCCCCCGCTCCTTCGTGCAACGCCCACGACCGAAGTGGGGAACTTCCGTTCAGAGGGGGTTGGTCAGGAGCTGCATCGAGAGTTGAAGCGCAAGGGAGTAATCACCCTCCATTTTGAGCTTGCCGCCCAAAAAGAGCTCTTGAATGGTGAGCTCGCCGCGCTGGACCATCTCCAGATCCGAGAACTGCAGCTCCGCCGTGAAACCGGGCTCTTTCGGCACCTCCGGGACGTTGAAGCCGACGCGAACCTCGACATCACCGAGGTCGGGGACCCCCCGAAGCGTGACGAAGGTGGTCATGGGCCGCCCCGCGAGCGCGTCCTCGAATCGCTTCGAAGAAGTCTGAGCAGCGCCGATGGCCACCTCATCATCCTCGAAAGCGCCGGCTTTGGTGATTTCCGCGAGCAACAGGGCGGCGGCATCGCCCGGTAGGGACGCCACGATCCTGATGGACACCCCCTCGCCGGGAGCATCGCCCGAGCTGAGCACCCCTGCGCTCGCCGATAACACGATGGGCGGCTCATCGTCGATCTGAAGGCTGGCCGCACCTGTGACGCCTTTCACGTCGTCCAGAATGCGCTGGGCACGCTCGTCGCCCCCCGACGCGCGGCTCTCGAGAACTTCCACCCCCCGGGCGAAAAGCTTGGGAAAGCTCTCCCGGAGGAACTCCATGGGTAAAATCGTCATGCGGCGCGGAGTGTAGCCAACAACGCGGAACGCACCAAGCTGGCGAAATCGGACAGAATCAGCCACCATCTCGACGATGTCGGATGAGGAGCACCGGCCCACTGTATTGATGGTGGGCCAGGGCGAGCCGATGCAGACAGCGTTGGGGGAAGCGCTTCGGCGCCATGGGACGTCCGTCGCTGGTTGTGCAACGGCAGAGCTCGAACAAGCGGTTCGCGTGTACGCACCGGACCTAGTCGTTCTAATCGGAGATGCCGCGGTTCGTGGCGGCGCGAGCGTCGTGCGCCGCATGGCCGCAAATCGGGCGACCGACGTGCTGCCAATCGCGGTCGTCTCCAACGATGCGACGCTCAAGCACGAGGGTCAGGACTTCCGAACGGGAGCGGTCGCGGTCGTTCCGCGCGGCGCCGGTGCGGATGCCATCGCGCGAAGGCTCGCCGAGCTTGCGGACGAAGTGCCGGAGCGACCGGGGCTCGTGACGGGACGGATCACCGAGAACAACCTGAAGGACGTCGTCGACCTCGTCGCCAACGACATGAAGACCGGGATTCTCAGCATTCGCTCTCCCAAGGGCGTGATCGAGGGCATGCCGGTAGTCGTCGAAACCGAGCGTGCCTCTGCGCACAACACAGAGCTGATTCTCGATCGCCTGCGCGAGGCTATGGAGGAGTCGGAGTCCCTGGAGTACGAGTTCCACGAAACGAGCGGTGGACGGCTCTCGACCCTCCCAAGCGCAACGGACCCCGAGGACGTCGACCTGAGCGGGCTGCGAGGCGCACGCGTGGTCATTCTCGATTCCGACGAGCTCCGCGCCGAAAAGCTTGCGAATGTCTTGAGCGCGCACGGCGTTCAAATTGCGGCCGCCGATTTTTCGGCTGCTGTCATTCCGAGAATTCGAGAAGTTGATCCGCAGGTGGTGGTGCTGGATTCAGGCGCGATCGGCGGCCAGGGTCTCGAGTTCGTGCGGGCGATGCGCAAGGACCCCCAGCTTCGGTGGGCATCGATGCTGGTGGTCCGCTGGGACGACTTCTGGCCTGACTCTGCGTCGGACGCCGGCCCGGACCTGGCACAACTTGCGAGCCGCCTTCTCCCGATGATCGACCAAGACGCCGAGATGGCGCGCCGGGTCGAAGACGAAATCGACTTCGACACCCGGCTCGAGCTGATAGGCCCAGGTCGCTTGCTTCGCGCGCTGGGTTCGGTGCCTGGTGTTCGCCATCTCAAAATCGGCGGACACAAACGGAGCGTCGAAATCGACATCGCCGACAACTCGATCGTGGGGGCCTACGCAACGTTGCGTGAGGGAACTACGCAACCCCTGCAGGGCATGCCGGCGCTTCTCGCGCTTTGGGGTCTCAACTCCGGCCGCGTATCGGTACGCGAGCAAGACCTGCCGTCCGTGGCAAACATCATGATGCCTGTCGATGAAGCACTCGGTGTGGTCTCACACGAGCTCGGATTCGCGGACGGCGCCCGCAGCGTGGAAGTCACCGCCGAGACGGTGCCGCCGGTGGAGCCTGAGGTCGAGGAACACGCAACGGTGCCGCCCGGAGCGAGCCCGTCGGCGGGGTTGGAAGCGGCGCGAACCATGGCGCCACCACGCTTTCAACATCTGCAAGCAGCGATGGGCGGGCCACCGCCCCGGGCGTTTGCCGAAGAGGAGGCACCGACGAACAAAATGCCGCAAATGCTCGGTCGGGTACAGACGCGGCGACACGCGGTCCCGGGGAACCGCGGCGCGCAAGAACACGGTGCCGAGGACGACCACGTCGACCACGCGGTCAAGCGGCAGCCGAAGACCACGCAACTCGGCCTGGCGCCGGCGTTCGAGATGCTGCGCGAAGAACACAGCGACGGGGGCAAGACGATGCCAGTACGTAAGCCGACGCCTCCGCCACCTCCCCCCGAAAGCCGGAAGCCGCCACCCACTCCGATTTACCAGGACGACGACGACTTCGAGCCCGAGCTAGCACCAATGCTGGAAGGGCCGGCGACGCTATTGGCGCCTGCGGCGACCTCTCCGGGCATGGCCGCATGGATTCAGGGGTTGCTCCTGTTGACCGTGCTCGCCGGTCTCGGCGTCTTCGGTTGGCAGCTCTGGGTACGAAGCAACCCCGCCACCGAGGCCGCGGCGGAGACGCCCTTGGCGGCCCACTCGGAAGTCGAGGGCAACAAGGGTCCGATCACAGGACCGGTCAACGGGCTCGAGCCAGTCAAGCGCCACGAGGCCAAGCGCACCGAAGCGCCGACGGGGGCCGAACCGAGCGCGGCACCCAAGGCGCCCATCGTCGATGAGCCGGCTCAGGCCGCGGCAGAGGAGCCACCGCCACAAAAGCCGGCCGAAGCCAAGCAGCCACCGCCGCCGAAGCCCGCCAAGCCGGAGGCCACCGCCACCAAGTCGAAGGCCCTTTCGGTTCCGACCCAGAACTTGCCACGGGACCCGGCCAAGGCCTCCGACGTGCTCGTCCACCGCGCGCTGCCGATGATCCGCAGCGGCAACCTTCAGCTCGCCGAGGCGACGCTCGATCGTGCCTGGGAGCTGGACCCCAAGAACCCGCAGGCCATGGCGGGGTACGCGGCGTTGTACATCGCCAAAAAGGATGGTGCTCGCGCCGCCAAGTGGGCCAAGAAAGCCGCGCGAAAGAGGTCGCGCCGGGCGGAGTATCACATCCTGTACGGCGACGCGCTGCAGCTGGAGGGCGATACCGGCGGAGCCCGCAAAGCGTGGCGTAAAGCCCTGTCGGTCGACCCAGGCAACAAGGCCGCTCGAGCCCGGCTGGCCAATTAGTTGCGCACCGCGGAGCGTCGGGCCTAGCGTCGGGCTATGGCGAAACAATTTTGGTGGGCGGGTGTACTGGTTGGGCTCTGTGGCTGCTTGCTCCAGAACCTCAGCCCCGAGACGCGAATGCGCGATTCGGTCATCGAACTCAACGAAGGCGCTCGGTGGGGCCGCATGGACGTCGCGAGCGGGTTCGTTTCCCCACCGTTCCGACCTCAGTTCAAGCTCTCCCACATGCGCTGGGGCCGTGACATCCAGATCGCGGATACCGAGATCCTCGGCATGAACCCTCACACCGACGAGGAAGGCGAAGGGGCGTTCTCACGCGTGGCCGTCCGTTGGTACGATCAGAACACGATGGTCCTCTCGAACACGGTGATTCGACAGACTTGGAAGAAGCACAAGCAAACGTTTCTGCTCACCAACGAGTCGGTCGAGAGCGGGCACCCAGGCCTGTTGGTAATCCCAGAAGTCGAGCAATCGAGCCAACCCGCTGGGGCACATAAACAGTACGAGAACTTCGAAGACGACTCCCAGTGGAGCAGTATTTATTGAGTTAGTCGATGCCGACGGCGCTTCGCACGCGCTGAATCGTGGCGCGCGCGATCTGGCGGGCCTTGTCGGCGCCAGCGTGGAGGATCGCATCGAGCTGTTCCTCGTCAGCGCGCATCGCTAGATACGCGTCTCGCTTGGGGCCGATCTCCGCTTCGATGGCTTGGAAGAGATCTTCTTTGGCGTGGCCCCAGCCGTAGCCTCCCGATGCGAGCTTTTGCTTCATCTGCAACGCCCGCTCGGGAGCGACCAACGCGTAGAGATCGTAGACCGTGGAGCCCTCAGCGGCCTTGGGATCCTCGAGGCCCTCGGACGTAGTCTTGATGCTCATGATCGATTTACGGAGCTTCTTTGGCGGCTCGAAGAGCGGGATGCCGTTGCCCTTGCTCTTGCTCATCTTCTGGCCGTCGGTCCCTCGGACGAGCGGGGCCTGACTGATCAACGCCTCGGGGACGACCAAGGTATCATCGCCGTAGATGTGATTGAGCCGCATGGCCACGTCGCGTGTCAGCTCGAGATGCTGTTTTTGGTCTTTGCCAATCGGCACGATGTCCGTGTCGTACAGCAGAATATCGGCCGCCATGAGCGCAGGGTAGTTGAACAGGCCCGCGCTCGGCGATTCGCCGCGCGATAGCGCATCTTTGTATGCGTGGCCGCGCTCGAGCTGCCCCGTCGCGAGAAGACAACTCAACACCCACGTGAGCTCGAAAACCTCGGGAACGTCCGATTGCCTGAAAAGCAACGTGCGCTCCGGATCAAGACCGCAAGCGAGCCACGTCGCAGCCACGTCGCGAATGTGGCCGCGCAGCGCTTCCGCATCGCGAACCGTCGTCAACGCGTGGTAGTCGGCGATGAAATACAGCGTGCGATACTCATCGACCAGCGACAGCGCGGGCTGAATCGCGCCTAAATAATTACCCAGGTGCGGCAGGTTCGTGGGCTTGATTCCGGTCAGAGAAGTCTTCACGCGGCGTGAGGTTGTCCCATGTGGACATGCGCGGCAACCGGGGTATTGTCAGGCGCTCCAAACGAGGAAACATGACGACTCGTCCGTTCAAGGTCTTGGGAATCCAGCAGGTGGCCGTCGGCGCCGCCGACAAGAACGCGCTTCGCCGCCTCTGGGTCGACACGTTGGGTCTGACGCCACACGGCAACTTCAAGAGCGCAAAGGAGAACGTCGACGAGGACATCGTGACGATGGGTGCCGGTCCCTTCACGGTCGAGGTCGACCTGATGCAGCCCATCGACCCGGCAAAAAAACCTCGGGTCGACACGCCGCCGCTCAATCATATCGGCCTGTGGGTCGACGACATCGAGATGGCCGTACAGTGGCTGGGCGAGCAGGGCGTGCGGTTCACGCCAGGTGGTATTCGCGTGGGCGCGGCGGGCCACCGTGTCTGCTTCATCGACCCCAATGGCAACGAGGCGGCCCCGATCGGTGGTGAAGGCGTGCTGATCGAGCTGGTCGAGGCCCCCAAAGACGTGCGTGAGGCTTTCGAGGC
>QMMB01000075.1 GCA_003647035.1 Deltaproteobacteria bacterium
GCCGACCCATTCACTGTGCTGCCCATCCCGAGCCGTCCTCCTGCGTAGAAGTCGGCGTACGCAGGTTCCTAGTGCCGGTGTCAGCGCCCAATGCCCTTGGATCGGCTTGCCTGAATATGAGTAATCGCCACTGCGAGCGCGTCCGCTGCATCCTCCTCAGGCGGCGCGTTGAGCCCCAGCAACGCCGTGACCAGCCGCGCCACCTGTGTCTTGTCCGCGGCCCCTCTCCCCACCACGGTGCGCTTCACGATGGCCGGCGGGTACTCGTGCACCTCGAGCCCCGCCTCTGCCGCAGCCAACAGGGCCACGCCGCGCGCGTGCCCGAGCTTCAGCGCGGCGCCTGCGTACTTCGCGAAGAAGATCTCTTCAACCGCGACGGCTTCGGGCCTGTGCTCGGAGATGACCTGTTGAAGCCCCTGGTGGATCCGATGGAGCCGCTTGGCGAGCGGCCATTTCGCTGGCACGGCGATGGTCCCCGCCCCCGCATGGTGAAGTCGCGTGCCCTCGAGTCTCACCACACCCCAGCCGGTGCGCCGGCTGCCTGGGTCGATGCCCAGCACAAGCATCGGCGCGTCAGGCCATCTCCGCGAGCGCCTGCTCGCTGAGCTCGAAGTCGGCGAACACGTTCTGGACGTCTTCGTTGTCTTCGAGTGCCTCGTACAGCTGAATCAGCTTTGCCGCGTCGCCGCCTTCGACCACCTTTGGGTTGTTTGGGATGTACGCCAGTGCCGCCTCACGGACCGTCGTCCCAGCGGTGTCGAGCGCGTCCCGAACTGCGTCTAGATCGTTGCGAGCCGTTGTGACCACCCATTGGTCTCCGGCGAGTTCCATGTTCTCGGCGCCGCCACCCACGGCCGCTTCGAACAGCTCTTCCTCCGTCGCCGCGTCTTTGTCGATGCGGATGATGCCCTTTTGCTCGAACGCCCAAAGGGCCGAGCCGCTACTGCTGATCTGCCCGTGGTTCTTGTCGAAGAGCTTGCGCACTTCAGCGATCGTTCGGTTGCGATTGTCGGTTACCACCTCGCAGAGGAACAACGCTCCGTCCGCGCCGACCCCCTCGTAGAGGAGCTCCTCGTACTGGACCCCTTCGAGCTCGCCGGTGCCCTTCTTGATGGCCCGGGTCACGTTCTCCGCCGGCATGTTCACGCCTCGAGCCGAGTCGATCGCGCGTCGCAACCGTGCGTTGCCCTCCGGGTCGCCGCCACCGGAGCGCGCCGCGATGGTGATCTCTTTGATGACTTTGGTGAACAATTTAGAGCGCTTGGCGTCCTGCGCGCCTTTGCGCCGCTTAATTGTCGACCATTTGCTGTGGCCACTCATTTCGCCCCTGTTATCCGATGGAACTCGTTGATCTTCAAGCAGATCCCGTCACTGAATAGGCCCGCAGCCCGGGCGTCGAACCTTTCATGAAACGCTTCGGGATTCTCATCATCGCGCTCCTCGGCCTTGCCGGCTGCAACAACGACTCTCGCTACGTCTGCATTTCGGACGGGCCGCTAAGCGATCGTGGGTGCTTTTTGTGCCGGGGCGACGAGTGCCATCCGCAGCCTGCGCCTCAACGGGCCCTATGCGTAGTACCCGCCGATTGCGCCGTCGGGGAAATCTGCACGACCCTCGGCTGCGTGGGCGAGTGTACGCAAGAGTACGAGTGTCCCCTCGGAACGACCTGCGCGGATAACGGTCTTTGTCTCAACCCCCTCGATGAGGAGCCCGACCCGCCGCCCTTCCGCTGCCAGTTCAACTTCGAGTGCGGCGACGAGCGCATCTGCATAGATGGCGAGTGTCTACTGACCTGCGTCGATGCGCCGTGTCCCGACACGCAGGAGTGCGTGGCCGGTGCGTGCCGACCATGCACCGATGAAACTTGCCTCACGAGTTGCACACAGGACACAGAGTGCGCTGACCAGGAGTACTGCAGCTCGTTCCAATGCATTCCTGACACGCGCCCTGAACAGTTCTGCCCCGAGAACGACTGCCAACCTGGACGTCTCTGTGTTCGCGGCCAATGCCGCACGCCATGCGAGACCAACGACGAGTGCGCTCGCATCGACGCCACGATTCGTTTCTGCGAGCCGGTCGAGGAGCAGAACCTTTGCGTTCGCAGCAGTGAGGTGCTGGCAGAGTGTCAGCTCAACATCGACTGCGGGTTCGGCGACGAGTGCGTCGACGGTGCCTGCGCGGCCGGAGCGGAGTCGTCTTGAGCGAGCTCGGGCCGAAGCGCTTCGAAGAGGCTCGCGAGGCCCACATATGTGAATCCGGCACAAAACAACAGGAGAAAGGGTACGCTTGCCCAACTCTTGGTGGCGATGGCCAGTACGAGCGTGGCCGTGCAGTACAGCCCGAAGGCTAGCTCGAGGGTATTGTGCCACGGCCACCGGCCGCGGTAGCCCAGTGCTCCTGACCTTGGTTCGGCGTCGACGTCACCCCGTTTGGGTGTCCGCACGAATTCGACATCGCGGCCGAACAACCCTTCCACCGCAGCGCGTCCGTTGTTGATGGACAGCCCGATGCCGAGCGCCATCGTCAGCGGCAACCGTTTGATCGCCTGCCAGTACCCGCCGTACAGATCGTGGTGGCCGACTACGTAGAACGCTGCGACCGACCCGCAGGTCGCCAAAAAGAGAGGAGCGTCGAGCATCAGAAGCTCGGGGTGCTCCATTTGACGGCGCACCCACATGTTCGGAAGTTGAAGGGCTGCCAACACGAGGAGAAAGACGTACGCCAGGTTGTTGGTCAGGTGGAACGCCGCTTCGATCTTTACCTTGTAGCCCACCGGCGCGCGGAGGATCCGGCCGAGTAGTTTGCGCGCGGTTTGCATCGAACCTTTAGCCCATCGAGCCTGCTGCCCTTTGAAACTGTTCATGTCGCCCGGGAGCTCCGCAGGAGCGCTCACGTGAGGCGCGTAGATGAACTTCCACCCTGCAAGCTGCGCGCGATAGCTGAGATCCATGTCCTCCGTGATCGTGTCGTGTTGCCAGCCGCCGGCGTCGATGATGGCGGCCTTGCGCCACATCCCCGCCGTACCGTTGAAATTGAAGAAGCGCTCACAACGGTAGCGGGCGGCGTGCTCGATGACGAAGTGTCCGTCGAGAAGCATCGCCTGGCAGCGCGTGAGCGCCGACCGGTCGCGGTTTAGATGCGTCCACCGTGCCTGCGTCATGGCGACCGAAGGGTCTCGGAAGAAATGCACCAGGTCTCGGATGATCGAGGGGCCTGGAACGAAATCCGCGTCGAACACCAGCATCAGCTCACCTTTCGCCCGCTTCATGCCGGCTTCGAGCGCGCCGGCCTTGTAGCCGCTGCGATCGCTCCGGTGCAGATAGGCGATATCGAGCCCTTCCTGGCGCAGCGCGTCGCATCTGCTCCGGGCGATGGTCGACGTCGCGTCGGTCGAATCGTCGAGCACCTGAATCTCGAGACGGTCGCGCGGATAGTCGACCTGCGCGACGGCGTCGATCAATCGCTCCGCAACGCACAGCTCGTTGAACATCGGAAGTTGGACGGTGACCCTGGGAAGGTCCGCTTCGGCGTAGCGAGACAGCGGGGTCGTTCGTTCGCCACGATGTCGCAGATACATGAGTAGCAGCGCGCCGCGATGTACCCCGTACAGAGCCAGTACCCCGAGCGTGACCAAGTAGAGAACGATGACCAATGTCTGCACGACGGGTTCCACGAATATGCAAGATGCACCGCGACGTTACGCGGAGGGAGTCTCCGTTGCTGCTGCGATCTCGGCGCCGGTTCGCAGGCGCGCCAGAGTCTTCTCTTTCCCGAGCACTTCCATCACCTCGAAAAGCCCGGGGCTGCGGGTGCGTCCGGTCATGGCGACGCGTGCGGGTTGTGCGACCACCTTCATGGGGATCTCGTTCTCCTCGAGCCACGCTTTCACCGTCGCATCGAGCGGTTCCTTGGTGAAGGGCTCGACCGTCTCTACCACGTCCGCCAGCCGCACGAGGGCTTGCGCGTTGTCGGGGACCAGAAACTTTCGCTTGCCTTTGGCGTCGAATTCGACGTCCCGAAAGAAGTAGTCGACCGCCTCGGCTACATCGATGAACGTTTCGGCGCGCGGCCTCACGTACGGGATCGTCTTCAGCAGAACCGGGTCGTCGTCTTGGACTTCGATCCCGATTCTCGCGAGAAAGGGCACCGTCCAGCGCGCGATGTCCTCATCGGACAGCATCCGAAGATGCTCCGCTTGCACGTGGAGAAACTTCTTCGCGTCGTACCGGCCCGCGGTGGACCCTACATGGTCCCAGCTGAATTTCTCGATTAGCTCTTCGCGCGTGAAGATCTCCTGGTCGCCGTGCGACCAGCCGAGACGCGCCAAGTAGTTGAGGATAGCATCTGGAAGATAGCCCATGTCGCGGTACTCGAGGACGCCGACTGCTGCGTGGCGCTTCGAGAGTTTCTCGCCGTTGGGCGCAAGCACCATCGGCATGTGGGCGAAGGTTGGAACCCGGGCACCGAGCGCTTCGTAGAGAAGGATTTGAGGCGCGGTGTTGATCATGTGGTCGTCACCGCGGCCGACGAGAGTCACCCCCATCGTCAGGTCATCGATCACGCAGCCGAAGTTGTACAGGGGCATTCCATCAGGGCGCAACAAGATGAAGTCCTGCTGGGTGGAGTTCAGGATGTCGATCTTACCTTTGACCTCATCGAGCCAGCTAGTGGTGCCCTCATGCGGGGCACGGAACCGAATCACGTAGCGGGCGTTCGGGTCCTCGGGTGCGTCGCTCCGGTCTCGCCAGTTGCTCTCGAACCGGAAGCCGTCCTTGGTGCCGGTCTTTCGATGTGCCTCTCGCGCCGCCGCGATTTCTTCTTTCGTCGCGTAGCAGCGATAAGCGTGGCCCGATTCGATCAGCTTGCCCGCGTACTCAGCGTAGATGTCGAGGCGCTCGCTCTGTATGTAGGGACCGTGATCGCCACCGACTCCGGGGCCTTCGTCCCAGTCGAGGCCGAGCCATCGCATCGACTCGAGCACGGCCTTGGTGCTCTCCTCGGTGCTGCGCTCCCGGTCGGTGTCCTCGACTCGGAGGATGAACGTGCCCTCATGCTGGCGCGCCCACAGCCAACTGTACAGAGCCGTCCGCACACCACCGATGTGCAGATAGCCTGTGGGTGACGGCGCGAACCGGACGCGGACTTCCGACATGGCCGGAGAGCTACCTGCCGCCCGCGACCGGGTCAAGCGAAGAGCAAGCTAGCTCTGGCCAGCCGGCGTCGGGTTGGCTTGGAGTACACCGCTGTATGAGTCGCGATACGACCACGCCAAGAAGAGCTGCATCGCGATGATGAAGATCGCCATGCCCATTCCGGCCGGATCCAAGAAGATGTGGAACAGCAGGATGTTGACCGTGACGGGAGCCAGCAAGATCAGCCCGAGCGGAAGAAACCGTCCGGTCAGAATCATCAGGCCGGCCAGCACCTCGACCACCTTTACGACGATCATGAAGTATCCGGTCCCCATCAACACACCCATGAACGTGCCACCGGCCTCGCTCATCTCGGGCATCGGAATGAAACTGAAATGGAAGAACCCGTGCAATCCAAACACGGTGAAGATCAAACCCAACAGTACGCGCGCCCCGATTACGGCAAACTTCATGTTATGCTCCTTTTCCCGGCCCTCGGGCTCGTCCCATCGATAGAGCCTTACAGGGCGACGTTAACCCCAGGTGCCTGCGACCCCCCAATTTTGCGCCCAGATCCCCTTGACCGGGGCTGAATGGCTGCGCAGGCTCCGCCGTTCATGGCAGCGCCCGAGGTCCTGATCGAACGGCTCAACCGCGGCGTTCGCAAGCGTAACGCGCGGTGGAGCTTCGTGCGCGATCAGGCGTTCGGCGACGCACTCACGCTCCGGCGGTTCCGATTGGGCAATGGACTGACCGTCCTGACACTGGTTGACCGTTCGGCTCCCACCGTGAGCTATCACACTTGGTTTCGCGTCGGCTCGCGGCACGAGCGTCCGGGCAAGACTGGGCTCGCCCACCTGTTCGAGCATTTGATGTTCGGCACAACACGGAACCATCCTCACGGTGACTTCGATCGGTTGATGGAGCGGGCAGGAGCGGAGGCCAACGCGGCGACCTGGACCGATTGGACCTGTTACTACGAGAATGCTCCTCGGGACGCGTTGCCGCTACTCATCGAGCTCGAAGCCGACCGGATGTCCAACCTCGTGCTGCGCGTGCCACAAGTTAATTCCGAAAAGGAAGTGGTCGCCAACGAACGCAAGCTTCGCGTCGACGACGACGTCGAAGGCAAGGCACTCGAGCTCCTCTACGACAAAGCGTTTCGGCATCACCCGTATCGTTGGCCGACCATCGGTTCGATGCAGGACATCCGCGGCTTTACCGTGCGCGATTGCCAAGAGTTCTACCGAACGCACTACGCGCCGAGCAACGCCACCGTCGTGATCGCTGGCGACTTCAGCGAACACAAAGCCCTTTCCCTAGTGCAGAAGCGCTACGGCAGCATTTCCGCGGCCCCTGCGGCCAAGATTCGAAAATCCCCCAAGGAGCCGTCCCAGCGCGCGGAGCGTGTTTTCCAACTCTCCGCACCAACTCCGACCGAAAAGCTCCTCGTTGGGTACCACGCGCCTGCGTTCTCCGACCCGGACACCCCGGCTCTCGTCATCGCGAACGACGTGCTGTTCGGGGGTCTCAGCTCGAGGCTTCACCGGCTGTTCTGTCTCGACGAAGAGATCGCGCTGTCGGTTCGTGGTTCGATCTCGCCCTTCATCGACCCGGGGCTTTTCGAGATGTGGATCTTTCTCCGCGAAGGAAAGCGGACAGAGGATGCGCTTGCACTTCTCGACCGGGGTATCGCCGGTGTCGGCTCCGCAGGCCCAAGCCCCCTCGAGCTCGAGAAAGCGATCAGCCAGCTCGAGCTTTCGTTTCTGCACAGCATGGAGACGGCCGGCGGCAAGGCCGAGCAGATCGGATTCTACGAGACGGTCGCCAATGATGGCGCCGCGGTGTTCGAGCGCCTCGCAGCCTACCGAAACGTCACCGGCGACGCCGTGCAGCGCGCCGTCACGAAGTACCTTCGTCCTTCTCGCCGCACGCGAGTCGAGATCTTGCGAAACCTGTCATGAGTATTTTCGTCGAGTCGAGTGACGTGTTGCCCCTCGTCGATCTGGAGATCGCGCTTCCCGTGGGGAGCCTTCAGGACCCGGCAGGTCAGGAGGGTCTGGCGCAGCTGACCGGTCACCTCATGCGACGCGGACCTCGCGGACTGTCGCAGGCGCGATTCGAGGACCGGTTAGCGAGTCTCGGATCCCGGGTGTCGGTCGAGGTGTCGATGCGGTCGACCCGTATTCGCGCCACCGTCCTTCGACGCAACCTCGGACCGCTGCTCGGACTCTTGGCCGACATGGTGTGGCAACCGGCGCTTCGTGCGAGCGACTTCGTCAAGCTCAAGCGGCGCGCCCAGGCTGCGCTCGTTGCCCGGCTCGATGACGATCAGACTTTGGGGGCGGTATGTTTCCGCGAAGCACTCTTCGGTGACCATCCGTACGGGCGCGCCTTGGGCGGACATGCGGACAGCCTAGGGCGCATCGGTGTCCAACAGGTCGGGGATTTCTACGAGAGACACATTGCAAAGGGGTCGTTTCTCATCGGCGCTGCGGGCGACGTGACCGAAAGCGAGGTTCGCTCGCTCATCGCGTCCCATTTTCCGAGGAGCCGGCGCGCGAAGCGCAACGGCTCGGACGTGCCGGCCACGCGAGTACGCCGCGGCCGCCATGTGGTGATTGTCGACAAGCCCGAGCGCACCCAAACCCAACTGTTCATCGGAACGCTTGGAGCGCGGACGCGCGACCGGAACCTGTTTCCGCTCATCGTTTCGAACACCGCATTCGGAGGGACGTTCAGCGGCCCACTCATGCAACAGGTGCGCGGGGTTAGAGGCTGGAGCTACGGCGCATACAGTCGATTGCTCCACTCCACGCAACGTGATGCCTGGTACATGTCGACGGCGCCGTCTGCCGAGTACTCGGCCGATTGCGCGGCCCTCCAACTCGATTTGCTCGAGCAGTGGGTCGAGCGGGGGACGAAAAAGGCGGACCTCAGGTTTGCACAGCGCTACCTGATCAACAGCCATTGCTTCGACCGCGACACGCCGTCCAAGCGGCTCGAGTCCCGACTCGATGTCGAGCTCTTGGACATTCCTCGGAGCTACGTGGACAAGTATGACGGACTGATCGCAAGGGTCACGAGGGAGCAGGCCAACGATGCGACGCGCGCGAGGATATCACCGCGGGACCTCATCATCGTGGTAGTCGCTACCGCGAGCGAGGTAGCCAGGTCCTTCGAGCGGCTGCCCGGCGTTCGATCTCTAGAAGTAGTCCCGTTCGACAGAAACTAGTTGCTGAGGGCGCGTCGGAGCTCGGAGCGGCTCCAGATGCGCGGAACACGCACTTCGGAGAGCTTTGCGAGGCGCTCGGCTCGCGCGCAAAGTGCCCCATCGGGCTCCGGCAGGATGATGGTCCGGAGGCTCTCGGAGCGGGTGAAGAACTCGACCACGTCCATGGCACGCGCGTCGTGCGTCACCGAGTGAATGACGAGCCCGGCGTACTTGGTATCCTCGTCTTCGAGCTCGCGAACCGCGTCGGCAAGCGAATCGACGCCCGACACCGCCATACCAAAGCTTCGAATCTCGGACTCGATCTCTTCGCGAACCCGGCGCCGCGGCTCAAAAACCAGAACCGGCAGATGCGATGCGGCCGCCTCGCGACGCAGGAGCGCGCGCAACACAGCATTGTGGATCGCGTCCTCTTGATCAGCCGACAACACGGGGAACGCGATCGCGAGACTCACGCCGTTGTTCTTGTCGCGTACGCGACGTACCGAACCGGTCAGACTCATCGTGTCTTCACCTGTTGCGAGATCGATCAACAAGTGCACGAGGTGGCCCGGCCGGAGGTCACGATCGCCCGTGACCATGGCGCCTCCCGCGGAGATGTTCTCGAGTGTGTACTGCCCGACATGGTCGCCCCGTTGAAACAGGACCGCGCGCCCATCGAGGTCTACTCGGTGGTTCGATCGTCTGTCTCGTTCTACCCGGGCATGCCCCATCGCATCTTCAGAGTGCCGAGCCGAGCCCTGAAAAGCTAGTCCACAAGGGGTGATAACCCGATCGAGTACCTGTGATTCCACAGTTCATCTTTGGGGGTTCTCAAAATGCCGAATGATTGTATAATCGCTGAACGGCGAGGGCCTCTCTATGATGAACACACGAATACGCGACATCCTCCGCAGAAAGGGCGAAGACGTGTATTCGGTTGGCCCGCTCGCGACGGTCATCGATGCCGTCCACATGATGAACGATCACCACGTTGGTTCCGTGTTGGTCTGCGAAGGTGGCGATCCCGTCGGCGTTTTCTCTGAACGGGACGTCTTGGTTCGCGTCGTCGCCGCACAACGCGACCCTAGGCAGACGCTGGTGCGCGATGTGATGACGACGCGTCTTCATACGGCCACACCCGACGACACGTTGCTCGACGTGATGCGTTTGATGACCGAGCGCCGTTGTCGCCACGTTCCGGTGATGGAGGGCGGGCGCCTCCTTGGCATGGTATCGATCGGTGACCTCACCAAAGAGACCCAACGCAATCTGCACCAAGAGGTACGAGAGCTGTCGAGCTACATCGGAGGCCCGTACTTGAGCTAACACGCGTTGCGATTCCCCCCCAACGCGCAAGAAAGGCCGACTGCTCGCAAGACAGGCGGCGTTTTGCTGAAGGCGGCGGTCCTTTTCACAAAGGGCTAATCCTAGCGGTGCCCAGTGCCAGCGACTGTGTTGTGCGGCTGAACCGCCGGAGGACGGCTCGGGACGGGCGTGCTCGCGATCGGGGGCCCCGTCGCCCGGCACCTCGAGTCGACATACGACTAGGCGCCGACCCAATCGCTGTGCTGCCCATCCCGAGCCGTCCTCCTACGTAGAAGTCAACGTACGTCCGTGCCAGCGTCGGTGTCAGTGCCAGTGTCAGCGTCGGTGCCGGTGCCAGTGCCAGTGTCAGCGTCGGTGCCAGTGACAGTGACAGTGACAGTGACAGTGACAGTGACAGTGACAGTGACAGTGCCAGTGGCAGTGGCCGTGACAGTGGCCGTGACACTGCCCGTGACGGGGACCGCGACAGGCACAGACACA
>QMMB01000076.1 GCA_003647035.1 Deltaproteobacteria bacterium
CGGTGATGTCCCAGTACCCCGCGAGCGGACCCGTCCCCTGCTCGAACAGCTGGAACGTCCCGTCAACGATGGGGACCTCCTCGTTGGTGGAAAAACCGCCCTCACAGTCCTGAAACTCGATCCAGAGCGAATTTCCACGGCATTCCTGGTTCGTATCCAAAGGTTCCACTAGCGCGCTTCCGTCTTCACGAACGCTGAAGCAGATCGTGAAAGGACCGTCTGGGTCCCCCTGGCCGGAGCCTGTCCAGAGCCCTGGGGCAACCACTTCGGTGCCGCCGGTGCCAGCCTCTCCCCCGGTGCCCGCCGCACCGCCCATTCCGGCAGTGCCGCCGGCGCCCTCAGGTGTCGACTCGCCGCATCCCGCAAGGGGAAGGATCAGCAACGCAAACACGCTCACCCAATTCCAGATGAAATACCTCATGGCGACCTCCCGGATTCAGAAACCCAACAAGTGGAACGCAATCGCCATGCCGGGGGATTCCGAAATGGTTTCGGCACCGTTCGTCATCACGGGGCGCACGACTTGCACCTGAATCGCAGTCAGCGACAAATAAGCGCAAAGCCGATCCTCGCAGAGCGACGAACCCTTCCAAAAAAGGGACTGTCCCCTTTTTAGGGTCGGGCAGATTGAGTGGAGGGAGCGCCCTCGGCGTAGAAGGCGGCGATCTCAGCGGCGTATTTTTCGCTGACGATGTTGCGTTTCACTTTGAGCGTCGGTGTGAGTTCGCCACCGTCAACGCTGAAGACGGTCGGGAGGATTTGGATTTTCTTGATCGTTTGGTAGCGGGCGACCTTCGAGTTGCAGACGTGTTGCATCTCCTCTTCGATGAAGCGTTTCACGTCCGGGTTCCGCGCTGCGCTTGCCACGTCGCTGAGCCCGGAAATCTGCGATGCGACTTCGAGCTCGGGTAGCGCCTCCGGGTCGAGCACGATCAACGCCGCAAGATACGGTTGCCGGTCACCGACCACCACGGCTTGTCCGACCCCCGCAATCGACTGCAGGTACCCCTCCATCTCGGCTGGCGCGACGTTCTTCCCGCCGGCGGTGATGATCAGGTCCTTCTTGCGGCCCGTGATCGAGATGTAGCCGTCCTGATCGATGGCGCCGAGGTCACCGGTGTGCATCCACCCGTCCTCGTTGTAGAGCTCGGCGGTCCTCTCCGGCAGTCGGTGGTAACCCTTCACCATGTTGATGCCCCTCAGCATGATCTCGCCGTCGTCGGCGATCATCGCTTCGACGCCGAGGAGGGGCTTGCCGATCGTGCCAAACTTGAGCCTTCCCGGCGGCTGCACCGACGCAAACGCCGTAGTCTCGGTCATTCCGTAGCCCTCGGAAATCGGTATGCCAATCGAGGCGAAGAACTCCAGCGTCGAGACCGAGATCGGTGCCGCACCGCTGAGCGCGACCAGCAACTGGTCGAGGCCCAGGGCTGCTTTGATTTTGGATATCACGAGCTTGTTCGCAAGTGTTCGCGCCAAACTCGTGACCGGCTGTCCGGTTGCGCTCTCCTGTTTGAACGCCTCGAGCTCCGTGCTCCGCGCCCAGCTCGCAAGCTTGGCCTTGATGCCCGTGGCCTCCGCCAACTTGCCGCGAAGCGCCGCCTCGAACTTTTCCCACACCCGAGGGACCGCGAGAAAGAAGGTCGGGTGGGCTTCGCCCAGGTAGTCCTTGATCTGTGTCAGGTCTGCGCAGAAGTAAGTCTCGGCCCCGGTCATCAGCCCAGCAAAGTTGGTCACGCCCTGTTCGGCCGCATGACACAGGGGCAAATAGCTCACCGCTCGCTGCTTGGTCGTCAGAAGCGAAGGGAACACATCCACGACGGCCTTGGCGATGAGGTCGATCCCGCGGTGCGTGAGCATGGCTCCCTTGGGCAGCCCCGTCGTGCCCGACGTGTAGATCAGAAGCGCAACGTCATCCATTTGCACCGCGTCGAGCCGTGCGTCGAGCTCGGCATCGGACGCCGCATCACCCTTGGCCATCAGTGCGGGAAGTGAGATGACCCGTGGGTCAGTCGATCCTAGATCGTCCATCGTCACGATGTGCTCGATCGGGCTATCGCCTCCGGCAATCGAGAGGTACTTCTCGAGCTGCGTCTGGTCATCACAGATCACGATCTTCGATTCCGCGTTGCCGACGATATAGGCCATCTGCTCCGGCAGAAGCGTCGTGTAGAGCGGCGCTGGAATCCCTTGCGCAGCGTTGATGGCGTGCTGGCAGATCACCCAATCACTCCGGTTGGCGCCCACGATGGCGACGCAGTCCTCGGGCTGTAGACCGAGGGACATCAGCCCCTTGGCCACCCTGCGTGCATTCGCCCAGTACTCCACCCAGTTGACCGTCGCCCAACTGCCATCGGCGCGCCGATCACGAAGCGCGGGGTCATTCGGCTTCGATTTGGCCCAGCCCTCGATTCGCGAGAGCATCGTTCCGTGTAGCGTCATCGGTCCCTCCTAAGAGGCGTCTACGCTACCCGATCCGGAGCGGGATCAATAGCGCAAAACCTGCGCCAGCACTGACGCTGACGCTCACGCTGACGCTGGCACTGGCACTGGCACTGGCGCTGGCACTGAAAATATGGCGGAGGAGGAGGGATTCGAACCCCCGGTAGAGTCGCCCCTACAACGGATTTCAAATCCGCCGCCTTCGACCGCTCGGCCACTCCTCCCTGGTGGGGGCGATTTAGCACATGCATGCATACTTGCCCTTCACATTCAGGGTGACCTGGGTCTATATTTCGCGGTCCCAGCCGGTGACACGGCTGGCAACCCAAGAGGTGACGCTGTGGCTGCTGACACGATTCCCAATCGACTACTGCAAAGGGCGAAGAAGGCCCCCAACGACCCGGCGTACTACGTGCGCGAAGGCGGCAGCTGGAAACCGACGAACTGGGGCACCTACTCCGACGAAGTGACGCAAGCAGGGCGCGCGCTGATCGCACTCGGCTTCGAGCCAGGGCAGACGGTCTGCATCCTCGGATTCAACCGCCCCGAGTGGACGATCATGGACGTTGCGGCAATGGGCGCGGGCGGCGCTCCGGCGGGTATCTACACCACCTGCTCCCCCGTCGAGGTTCGCTACATCGTCGCCCACGCCGAAGCACCCATCATCCTCGTCGAGAACGAGGATCAATGGAAGAAGGTCCAGAAAGAACGCGCCAACACGCCGCACCTCAAGCACGTCGTCACCATGCAGGGCACCCCCGCGATCGCAGACGACATGGTGATGACCTGGGAAGAGTTCATGGCCAAGGGTGACGAAGTAGAGAAGCAAGCGTACCTCGACCGCCTCGAAGCTTTGGATCCCAACGCCCTCGCGACCTTGATCTACACGTCGGGCACGACCGGCCCGCCCAAGGGCGTGATGCTGAGCCATCACAACCTTGCATGGACCGCCGACAAAGCCTCCGATGTCGTCGCGCCCGGGCCTTCGGACATCTCGCTTTCGTACCTACCGCTGTCGCATATCGCCGAGCAGATGTTCACCCTTCACGTGCCCATTACGTCCGGGTCACAGGTGTACTTCGCTGAGTCGATCGAAGCGGTGCCAGAGAACCTCAAAGAGGTGCAGCCGACCATCTTCTTCGGCGTGCCCCGGATTTGGGAAAAGTTTCACGCGGGCGTCACGGCCAAGCTCAAGGGCGCAACCGGCGTCAAGGCCAAGCTCATCAAGTGGGCCATGAAGGTGGGCTGGGAAGCCAACCAGACGCCCAACGGCAACAAGGGCCTGCAATATCAGCTGGCAAACAAGCTGATTTTCTCGAAGCTCAAGCCGGCGATCGGCATGGGCAACGCGCGGGTTTGCGTCTCCGGCGCCGCGCCGATCGCACGCGAGGTGCTGGAGTTTTTCGCGCATTTGGACATCGTCGTGCTCGAGGTCTACGGACAGTCGGAGGACACGGGTCCGACGAGCTTCAACACACCAGACAAGTACCGATTCGGTAGCGTCGGTCCGGCGCTACCAGGGGTGGAAGTCAAAATCGCCGATGACGATGAGATCTTGGTCAAGGGCCCGAACGTCTTCATGGGCTACTACAAAGAGCCCGAGGTCACTGCCGAGACACTCATTGAGGGGTGGTTGTATTCCGGTGACTTGGGCGCCTTCGACGAGGACGGCTTCCTGAACATCACCGGCCGTAAGAAAGACATCATCATCACCGCGGGTGGCAAGAACATCACGCCGAAGAACCTCGAAGGTTCCATGAAGAACCATGCGTTGATCGACGAAGCCGTCGTCATCGGTGACCGCCGCAAGTACCTGAGCGCGCTCATCACGATCGATGCAGAGGCGGGCCCCGCATGGGCCGCAGCCAATGGCGAAGATGCGAGCGCGCTTCACAAGAACGCAAAGCTCAGGGCGAGCATCCAGGCACACATCGACGAGATGAACGCGCACTACGCCCGCGTAGAGCAGATCAAGAAGTTCACGATCCTCCATCGAAACCTCACCATCGAAGACGGTGAGCTCACACCAACCCTCAAGGTGAAGCGCGCCAAAGTGAGCGACCACTTCGCCGGTGACATCGAGGCCATGTACGCCGAGGACGGGGCACAGGCTCAAGCGCCGGTCTAAACGACGCTCGCGAACGCGGCTGTGTCCGGGACGGCGTCTACCCGACGACCGTCACGGTGACGCGTCGACGGTGGCCGCTCAGACGGTGTTCCCAGAGGAAAACGCCCTGCCAAGTGCCGAGGGCGCAGCGGCCGTTGGCGACCGGGATGCTCAACGAGGTTTGGGTGATGGCGGTTTTGACGTGCGCCGGCATGTCGTCGGGACCCTCCATCGTGTGGATGTAGAGGGGGTCACCGTCGGGGACTAACCTCGACAGGAAGGCGTCGAGGTCGCGCTGGACGTCCCGGTCGGCGTTCTCGTTGATGATGAGGGAAGCACTGGTGTGGTGAATGAACACCGTGCACAGGCCCTCGGCAATGCCCGAGGCTGCAACGGCATCTTGAATCTCGGTCGTGATCTCCATGGTGCCCCGGCCTCGCGTCTCGACGGTGAGCGTCTTGGAGTGGGCCGTCATGACTCCGTGACTTTCATCCACATGGCCACTTGGTCGCCTCGATAGATCAGCGTGTCCTCTTGGGTGAAGCGAAACTCGTATCGTCCGAACACCTGCGTCGCACGTTGCCGGACCTTGGTTGCACGGAGCTCGAGATCGAGCGGGGGCCCCATCTTCGCGAGGGCTGCGAAGCGAGCGTCGTAGATACGACCCCCGTATCCGATCCAGCCATCGGCGTGGCGAAGGCCCAAGATGTAATACGTGTGCATGAACCCGAGCATCCCGGTGATGTGGACCATGAGACCGCCGCTGACGTGCCGCGGGTGGCGCACTGGGTGTGCCCGCTGATCTCGAGTCAGTGGCAGGTCGGGATGAGTGGCCATGCGCGCGCGTATGATGCCGGCCTCTTTGTCGATCTCGACGATCTCGTCGATACAGATCGCGCCTGGTCCATACGGGCAATCAGCAACAAATTCCGGGTCCAACGCCATGTCTACACTCCCTGAGTCTCCGCGTCCCAAATCACTTTGTGCATCTGAATCTGCACGCGAACGGGCAGCTGATCCTCGAGGACCCATTGCACGAGGTCCTTCGGGTCAAGCTCCCCCCAGACGCAACTGAGCAGAACCGCGTTCACCCGATCGGCTAGGCGGTGCCTTTCGATGACCGCCTTCGCCCAGTCGTAGTCCGCCCGATCGGCAAGGACGATTTTGACCTCGTCTCGCTGAGTAAGGTGCTCGATGTTCTCCCAGCGATTGCCATGCGACTCGTCGCTCCCCGGCGCTTTGAGATCCATGATCCGATGTACGCGCGGGTCAACACCGGAAATGTCGCGTTCGCCGCTGGTTTCGAGGAGAACCGTTCGCCCCGCTTCGCAGAGCTCCCGAAGCAACGGAATGGCGCCCGCCTGTAGCAGGGGCTCGCCGCCGGTGAGCTCGACGAGCGGCGTTCCAAAGGACAGCGCCTTCTCCAACACCTCGGCGCGCGGGAGCTGCGTTCCACCTTCGAATGCCTGGGGCGTGTCGCACCAGCGACAACGGAGGTTGCAGCGGGATAGCCGGACGAACGTGCAAGGAAGGCCCGCGAACGTCGACTCGCCTTGAATCGATTCGTAGATCTCGTGAATCCGTATCTGGTCGGCAGCAGTCATGATCAGCGTGGGTTGCGAGTAATGAGGATCAGCATCTGGCCCTCGTGCGCTGCGCGCTCGGGGACCTCGATGATGAGATCCCACATCCCGGGCCGCGCATCCACCTCGAGAGTCTGATTCCGCCGACGAACGCAGCGCTCGCCGTCGTCATCGATGCGAACCCAAAAGACCCTGGGTTTGTAACCGTCGAGATCGAAGGCAGAGGCCCGAATACGGGCGCGATCCTGGAGGTCGAGACGGGTGCGGTAGTAGCGGGCTCCGCGCTTCGGAAGGCCACAGTTCTTGGGGAGGGTGTCGACGAGGGGGAGATCGGGTTTGGAGATGAGCGTGGAGAGGGGGAAAGGGTCGGGGTCAGTGGCAGGGTCAGTGGCAGGGTCAGTGGCAGGGTCAGTGGCAGGGTCAGTGGCAGTGTCAGTGTCAGTGCCAGTGGCAGTGGCAGTGGCAGTGGCAGTGTCAGCGCCAGTGTCCGTGTCAGTGCCAGTGCCGGTGTCCGTGCCAGCGTACGTGTCGGTGACCGTGTCGCGCAGGACGTGTAGCATCTCCAGCGTAAGCAGGTTCCTGACGTTGTTCCCGTACCGCAAGCCCTTCTCCGTCAGTTGACACGCAGCCCGGACGCCGCCGTGCCCCAGCACGTTGGGATGCACGCCGTCGCGGGCCAAGCCCTTGCGTTGAAGGGCGCTTAGCGCGGTGTGGTAGTCGATGTACGCGAGTGACCAATGCTTGGCTACGGCCTCGGTGATGTCGTTGAAGCGGCGGATCCAGCGGTCTCGGTAGGTGCTTCTTCTCGGAAGTGCTGAACCCAGAACCGGAACCACGCCCATCTCTTCGAGCTGTTCGATCAGGTACACCAACCGCCGCAGGTAGATTCGCTCGTTCTCGTTTTGTGCGTCGTTGCCGCCGAACAGTACGAGAGCCCAGCGCGCTTGGGTGGCGTTGAGCTCTTTGCGGAAGTTGGCTGGGCGTCCTCCGAGTACGTAGCGGAGGTTCCAGCTCACACCCGCGGCTTTGCTCTCGCGGTTGAACGAGTTGCGTTTCCCAGTGTCGAAGTATTCGATCGTGGACGCGAGATCCGGATACTCGCCCAGGTCGACGTGCGTCGTCGAGAAGCAGTAGAGGAACGCTTTGCTCGCCACGCTGGAGCCGCCCATCTTCGAAAAAGCGTCGTCTCGCAGCTCGGGGTTGCGGGCGTGAACCTCGCGAATATGAGCTTGGACGGCTTGCCCAAGCTCGTTGGGCTCAGCGCCGGCGCTCCGGGCGACTCCCAACGCCAGAGCAAGGACGAGCCCGACTCGCTTCATTGAATGGCGCTCGCGGGGATGAAGTAGAGGCGGCTCGGGTCCGGGGCGGAGCCACGATACTGGTTGTCGGTAGCGAGCACGGCGGAACCATCTTCCATCCAGACCAGGCCTTCGAAATTCGGCAGCGGAGAGATCGACTCCGACAGATCGGCCGCAACCCTCGGCTCGATCCATTTCCCCTCGGGACCCCGGGGAACAGTGAAACGCAGAAGACGTGACACCCCATAGTGCCTTTCGACCGCGAGCGCCTCGATCGACCCGTCCACGGCCCGGCAGTCGATCGCGGCAAGCTTCCCGGTCTTGCTCGTGAGGGCGACTCGGTGCGCTGTCCAGGTCTGTGTTTTCGGATCGAACATGCCGAGCGGTGCCCAACGGCGTCCGCGCTGCCTTTGCACGAGCTCGGTCGCTAAGACCAACACGCCGTCTACGTGACAAACCCCCTCGATGCCACGGTTATCTGGCGCTGTCAGATTCCACCGAGCGTAGTCGACGTGGCCTACCGAGGTGACCACGAATCGATCCCGATCGAGCCGGCCGTCCAGAACCACGTCGCGGAGGCGCCCCTTCTCCTGCGTTTCGGTGCCGAGCACGAAGCGAGTCCCGTCGACCCACGTCATGGCCTCCAGATCGGTCCCGGGTGCCCCTCCCCCGACTGCATAACGGGTTACGCCGAACGTCTGGGGATCGATCCGGACGACCGCGTCACCGTCCTCACCTGGGGCCCACAAAGCTCCGTGCTCATCGACGGTAAGCCCCGACAACCCGACGACGTCGGTGTCTAGAGTGACGATGCGTCCCGGTCCGCGCAGCTCCTTGTTCGTGCAGCCAGCGCAGGCAATCAGCAACGCCACGGCAACTGCCGCCCGTACGCTCACACTCAGCGGACCGCTTCGAGCACGGCCGCAGCCCCCAAGCCACCAGCCGCACAGATACCCAGGAGAGCCGTCTCTTTGCCGCTGCTCGCCAACTCGTTTGCCATCGTCGTGATCATTCGGGCGCCGGTCGCGCCAAAAGGATGTCCAATCGAAAGCGACCCGCCATGAACGTTGAAGTTGTCCTCGTCGATCTCTCCCACAGCCTGGCTCCTGCCAAGCCTTACCTCGGCGAAGCCCTTGCTGGCGAGGGCCTTGGTCACCGAGAGCACCTGCGCCGCAAATGCTTCGTGCATATCGACGAAACTCGTGTCCTTGAGCTCCATGCCCGCGCGATCGAGCGCCTTGGGCATGGCGAGCGCCGGCCCGATCAACAGCTGATCGGCCGGATCGACGCCGACATACGCCCAGCTGCGCAGCGCCGCGAGGGGCTTGTATCCTAACGAGCGGGCCTTGTCCTCGCTCATGAGTAGGACCGCGGCGGCGCCATCGGTTAGCGCGGACGCGGTGCCGGCCGTGACGGTGCCGTCCATGGAGAACACGGGGCGGAGCTTCGACAGCTTCTCGAAGGTCGTGTCACCGCGCACGATATTGTCCGCGTAGACCCAACCGCCGGAGGCCTCGACCGGGGTGACCTCGTCGTCGAAACGGCCCGAGGCGATCGCTGCTGCTGCGCGGTGGTGCGAGCGTTCGGCGAAATGGTCTTGCGCCTCGCGCGTGATCTCGTTGCGGCGAGCCATCGATTCTGCGGACTCGCCCATGACCTCCCCGGTCGTGCGCTCTGCAATTTTGGGCATCTTCGGAAGTATTTCGGTGATCGGCATCATTTGCGAGAGGACCCCCAGATAGTCCGCCGGCGTGGCAGCCTTGCCGAATGCGAGGGGGGCCAGGGCATGAACCGCCTTCTGAGGCAGGTTGAGCGGCGCGTTGCTGGTCGAATCTGATCCGCCGGCGATGACCACGTCGGCCTCGCCGCGCTCGATGGCCGCGGCCGCAAGGGTAACCGCCTGAAGCCCCGACGCGCACGCGCGAGTACACGTCATCCCTTCGACACTCGCTGGAAGGCGCAGATCGAGCGCGATCTCTCGCGCGATGTTCGGCGCGAGCGCAGGCAAGATCACGCCACCCCAAACGATGCTGTCGATCTCCTCATGAGGCAAGTCGGTGCGCTCGAGGAGCGTCCTTACCGCAATGTCGGCCAAGTCAATGCTGTCGAGCTTGAGGAACTTGCCGAACGCTTTGACAAACGGAGTACGAACGCCGGTGACGATGACCGCGCGCTGCTTCTTGCCCCAATTGCTCTTTTTCTTGGCCATCTTCATGCTCCTACGAGTGCGCCGCCACAGACGCGAACTGTTTCACCGGTTAGCCCGACGGCGCCAGGGGTCGAGAGAAAGGTAATCGCTTGGCCAACGTCTTCGGGCTTCCCGCCCTGCCCTACGGCGCTCAGGCGGCGCGCGCCCTCGCGAATCGCAACCGGCATCGCGCTGGTAAGCCGTGTCTCGATGAACCCCGGCGCGATCGCGTTGACGGTGATGCCCTTCTTGGCGAGTTTGGCCGAGAGCGCTTGGACGAAGCCGACGATGCCCGCCTTACTGGCCGAGTAGTTGGTTTGGCCGCGATTGCCGGCGATTCCGGACACCGAAGACAGGCACACGATGCGGCCGCCTGGGCGCAATACGTCGTTCGCGAGGAGCCGGTCGGTGATGCGGATCACGGCGCCAAGATTGATGTCGACGGCCATGTCCCACCCATCGGGCTTCATACGGCCGAGCGTCTTGTCGCGCGTGACGCCCGCATTGTGCACGACGATGTCAACGCCGCCGAA
>QMMB01000077.1 GCA_003647035.1 Deltaproteobacteria bacterium
GCACGGTGACCGGGTCGTTCATCGTGAAGATCTGGGAAGTACGCGCCCCGATCAAACGAATGCCCAAATCGTCGGGCTCGTACGTGTCTTCGAGCTGCTCGAACGGCAGCAAAACGCTCACGAAAGGATCCGGGATCTGCACGTAGATCCCGAAGGGCGCGAACCCGGAGATTCGTCCGTCGAGCTCGTCTCCGATATGCTTCTGCATGTAGATCGTTCGGTAGACGTCCATGACATCCCGTTCAACGATCATGGAGCGCCGTTCAGCTTCACTTGCTTGCGCGGCGAAACGTTGCAGACGCGGCCGCAGTGAAGCGGCGTCCAGGCTCTCGTTTCGAATCATGCTCCGCAGGATGCGGTGGACCAGCAGGTCCGGATAGCGCCGAATCGGAGATGTGAAGTGGAGATAGTCTTTGGCCGCGAGCGCGAAATGCCCGGTGCTCGGGTCGGTGTCGTAAATCGCCTGCTGCATTGCGCGCAAGAGCAGGTATCGGAGCAATGACGCTTCGTTGGTTCCTTCGATTTGGCGCAGAAATTTACTCAACTGTTTGGGCGTTACCGCGGATTCCTCTTCGAGCTCGTATCCAAAGGACTTGGCCACCTGACAAAAGATGGAGATGCGCTCGGGGTCGGGCTTGCCGTGGACTCGGAACACACCCGGCGCCGCATGCCGTTTGATGTGTGCGGCGACGGTCTCGTTCGTGACCAGCATCATGTCCTCGACGATGCGGTACGCCTGCCGAATGCCGGGATCTCTGCGAGACTGGACGATTTCCTTCGGCTCTCCATGTGTGTCGAGGACGATCTTCCCTTCCGGAAGATCGAAATCGAGTGCGCCTCGCTTCAGCCGCCGCGCGCGAAGCCGCTGCGACAAGTCGAGGAGAATCTTCAGTGTGGGGACTCGCTTTTCTGCCGACGGTTGGGGAGGGCTCTGATCGGTGAGCCCGAGCGCCCGCGCGACGCCCTCGTAGTAGAGTTTGCCGTGCGACCGCATGACAGCTTCGAAGACCCGATGCGAGCTCACATGCCCCTTCTCATCGATGTTCATCTCGACCGCCATGCACAGACGGTCGCGATTGGGGACGAGGGACGCGAGGTTGGTCGATAGCTCCGGTGGCAACATCGGAATCGCTCGGTCCGGCAGATAGACGCTCGTTCCGCGGCTGATCGCCTCGCGGTCCATTGCGCTTCCCTCGGTGACGTAGTGAGACACATCCGCGATTGCGACGATGAGACGGAAGCCGCTGCCCTTGCGCTCTACCCAGATCGCATCGTCGTGGTCGCGCGCGGTTTCTGGATCGATCGTGACCAAGTCGATGTCCCGCAGATCCTCCCGGCTGTTCGCGACGTCGCGGTCCACGCGAGCGGGAAGGGCGGCCGCTTCTTGTTCGACCTCGTCGGGGAACACTTCTCGGATGCCGTCACGGATCTTGATCTTCTCGACCTCGATTCGTGCAACGCCTTGCGCGCCAAGCACCTCCAAGATGCGCACCTCTGGCCGGTCCTCGCGCCGCTGAGGAAAGGTTACGATTTCCGCCAGGACGACGTCGTCCTTCTTGACGGCCTTCGGGACCTTGCCGACCACACGCATCGGGGCGCGCAGCCGCTCGTCGTCGGGCTCGAAGCTCATCCCTCGGCCTCGCGGATGCAAGGTTCCGGTGACGTTCTTCAGGCGTCGCTCGAGGACCCCGACGATATGTCCGTCGCGGCCTTTGTGCGACGGGCGAGCTCGAAGTTGGACCGTATCCCCATGGAGGGCAGGCCCTACGGCATCGGGGGGGATGAAGACGTCGGAGCCCCCATCGTACACGTTGACGAAGCCATACCCTTGCCGGGTCATCGTCAGGCGCCCTTCGATCACCGGGGCGGCCGCCGGTGACAGGTCTTGTCGGTCGGATTCCTGCGCTTTGCGTCCGCGCGTCGCCTTGGCTTTCTCACGCCCGCGCTTCGAGCTCTTCTCGCCGTCGATCGCTCGGAAGCGCAGGCCCGGCATTTCACGAACGAGGTTTCCATCCGCCAGTAACAGTAGGCGCCGGACGATCTCGTCCTTGGCGCCGCGCGACACGTCTAACCGTCCGCAAAGCTCGCCCACGTGCATTGCACGGGGTGCGTGCGCCTGCAGTACCTGCAGGATCTCTTCTTTTTCAGGGATATCTTTTTTCATCTTGTCTATCGCAGGGCGTGAACCCCGCCGTCGTCGGATCCGAAGTAGAGTGTTCCGTCCGATCCGATCTCCACTGTCGAGTCGACATCCTGGCCGCCGCTGTATCGCCAGAGCCCAGAACCGTTGGGGTCGGTGCAGTAGAGGAAGTTGTCTTGAGAGCCCACGTAGATGCGACCATCCGCATCGACACGAGCTGAGGCCCTCACCCGGCCCCGGGTGGCCACCTTCCAGCGAAGGGCGCCGGAGGGGCTTATGGCATATACGTTGCCGTCATACGAGCCCACGATGATCGTGCCGTCTCGCGCGATCGCCGGGGTGGCTCGGACCTCCTTGCCGGTCTTGAATCGCCAAAGCACGGAGCCAGCCGGGTCGAGCTGGACGATTTCCCCGCGCCCGGTGCCGGTGTAGATCCGACCGTCATCGCCGACCGAGGCGGCGCCCTCGATCGCACCGCCCAGGGCGACCTCCCAAGCGAGAGACCCGTCCGGCCGAAGCGCCATGAGCGTGCCCTCCGTGGTGCCGATGATCACGAGCCCCGTCGGGTGGATCACCGGCGCGCTTCGAACGTGATCAGCGGTCGGTTTGTGCCAATGCAGACGGCCTAGGAGGTCGACGGCGTAGGCACCGTTGGCCACCACGTAGACCTTTCCGTCGGGGCCCAAGGTGGCCGATGCGTCGACTACGTCATGCAGAGGAAGCTTCCATCTGGGCTGTCCTTGAAGGGAGAGCGAGACGAGCTCCTTTTGGTGCGTGCCGAAGATGATCGAGGCGCCTGCGACCAGCGCGCTCGGGTAGATCTTCTGCCCGGCCGAGTACCGCCACTTCAACGAGCCGTCGGGATTCAACGCGACGAACTGGCCGTCCAACGAGCCGACATACACCGTACCGTCATGTCCGACCACGGGGGACGCGAACACTCTGGCTCCCGTCTGATAGGTCCAGGCTGGGGACGGCATCGTCGACGGGCCGCGGTTCTCGCTCCTACCTGTGTGCGCGGCGTCACCCATGAACCCGTTGGCGCTGCGTGGGACGGCGCCCGGTTCGCCCATGTCTGCCGTGGCGGGCGGCATCGCAAGCTCGGCAAGCACCTCTTCGACGAACCGGCATTTGCCCTCGTGGCAGATGCGATCTGCCCGGCACTCGGCATCCGACATGCAGGGCGTCGACGGGCGCGAGCGAGCACCGCTACAGGCGGCCGCGACCAACAGTAGGACAGATGCCAACAGGAGTTGCGGGCTGCAGCGCAAGGCGCTCGGACTATACCATCGCCGATCCATCGTCACAGTCGATGCCCGCTACCAGGTGAGAAGCCTGATCTCGCTACCCTTTTGTACGGCGACGTGTCGACCGTCTGGGCTGATGGCGATGCTTCGGAGCTCGCCTGGGACGGCGTTCCAGTCTGCGGGCCGCAGCCACAGCCCTGCTCCGCCCCCGCGCCAATCACGCACGACGATGCCCTCGGGATGCGGAATCACGTAACGCGATCCGTCTGCCGTAATGCGGGCACCACGAATCGGCGCCGGCAAAGGGCTCCCCGTGCGCAGGTCGATCGGACTGCCAGCAGGCTTTGCAAATGCATTGAGCGGGACGACTCTCAACAAATCCCCCGAGGCGACGACTAAGCCCTGCGGGGCCCAGCCCAGTACCGCCCACTCGAACACGGACGCCGCACGATCGATTGGGGTCTTGCAGGGGGCGTTGCTTGCGCGTCGTTCGATCGGAACCCGATGCGTCTGCTTGCCGCGAATGGGCCCCACCTCGGCTTCGAACCCGGCGCAGGTCATGCGCACCGATCTGACGGCGAAGCGGCCGTCAGGGTCTCGCACTGCTGGCATGATGTCCGCCTCTGGGAGCCTGCTTTCGGAGCCGGTGCTCAGCTGAATGGCCCGCGGCGCCCTACCGTCGACGATGAGGGTGTCCGCGCCTCGAAAGTAAAGAGAAGCCGGGCTCGCTTCGCGGCCAATGATGCGCCAAGTCACCGTCGTCCCGGCCTTGGCCTTGCGCCACGCGGCTTGCACGAGCTCGCGTTCTTCCGGAGTCGGCTGAGTTGCGGTCCCTTCCCACCAACGCTGCAGCTCTAGCGCCCGGACGAAGCTTCCGCGTCGAATCGCGGCGGTCATCGCGACCGAAACTGCGCGCGCGGTGGCGGGGGATTGTTGGCATTGCAGACCGTGCGTGCCCGAGAGCCCGATTCGGGCCGCGCCGCTTTCACGGCACAGGGCGACGAAGGCGCCGACCACCGCGAGCGCGCGCTGTTTGGCCCGACGGAGGTCGGAATTGAGCGAGTCCCACGCGCTGTCGGCCAGCTCTTTCAGGGTAGCTTCGGGTTGAGAGGCATCTCTCGCGAATCCACCCGGCCTGTTCAGCCACGCCAAGGGAACGTCGGTCTCCCCGATACGCACGTTGGCAACCACGTCATCGTAGCCGTCGGCGTCCCTGTCCTCGACGCGAAGTTCGATCTCGATGGGAGCCTTGGAGCGATCATTGGGCGGCAAGACCGTGATCCGTTCGCGCACACGCGGCTGAGCTTCGATCGTGACGAGCCAGAAGTTGGTCCGTTTGCCTGTCTCACAGGTGTGGTCGACGCGCACGCCGACGAGTGACGCCGACAGCTGTCGAATCTCCGCTGATGGCTCGACGCAGTGGCTCGGTACCAGGAAGGAATCGATGGTGCGCGCGGTCACGTCGAGTCCGCGCGGGTAGGCTGCTTGCAGGCGAACCTCCTGCGGGTCCGCCGATACGACCAAGGAGTCGCTCGGTTCGCTGCCGTCCAGGTCCAACTCGAGCGCGGCCAGCGCGTAACCCACCTCCAAGACTAGAGTCGACTCTGCGACCGGGACCTCGACTTGGTTCGGCTCGAAGGTTGTGCCGACGGGCAGCTCGGCCGCTGCTTCTTCGCCCTCGGGCACCGCTGTAGCGCCCGCGTCTTGCAGCCCGAATGGAACCTGCTTGCGGCTCGAACATCCCCCGAGCAGCGCCCCAGCCAGAAACATGACAAGCACAGCAGCCCAGCGTTGCGATCGGCACCCGTTCATTCGACAACCAAGCAACGCAACATGGCCTCAGTTTAGCCAGCGCGGCTCATCGGAGCGCCCGCCCTGTACCACATCGAAGGAGCTCTTCTTTTTCTTGCGCCGCCACGGCCGTCGCCGTCGTCCGGGTGGTCGCCTCAATCGCTCGATGAAGGCCATGCCGCCGCCAATGGCCCCGATGTCCGCTGCAAGAGCGACTGCGTCGCCCGAGGTCATGAACATCAATGCGCTCAGCGCAAGCACGAGATAAATGATGTGCACGGGCTTCATGTCGATCACGCCGAAGAGATTCATTCGGCCTTGCCCACGGTAGGACCAGGCGAAAGCTGCGATCGAGCCCAAGATGATTGCCTGCGCGCCGTACAACGGCGACGGCCTTGCGACGAGCAGCCCGACGATGAGCGCCAAGAACGCGGCCGACAACGCGGCGGTGATGCTGAGCTGAATTGTGCGCTTTGCACCGAACCGTTGCTCGAATGGCGCGAGCATCCACCACAGGAACACGAGTGAGATCAGCATGGAGAACACGGCCTGTGGGCCCGTCGGGAAGGCGAACACGTGCGTGCCGAGTTGCCAGAGCGTGTTCAGCCCAGGACTCGCCGTGTTGAGCGCGAGGACTTCGAACATGGGCACGCCCGCCCAGTTCTGAAGGATGATCTGGAAGATCCACGCGCCAAAGAGCGCGATCAACAGCTTCTTGACGAACGGCGTCAGTGGGGGAAAGCGAAACACAGTCTTGGTCTAGTTAGGATGGAGCGGGTTCGCAAGGCATCAACGTTGTGGGCACACACCGCCACCGTCGGCGGTCTGGAAATTGACCGTGCCGACATCCAAGAGAAGCTGGGTGCCGCCGTCGATCGGGGTGATTTGGGTTATCTCAATTGGCGAGCAGTCCACGACGAATTTGAGATCGGTGGTTGCGCGCCATCGGGACTTGTATCGTTCGAGTGGCGGGTTGGTGAGGATCTCGCCGGTTCCGTCGCATCGGTTGCGTGTCACGAGCATGGTGTCGAGGTACGCGCCACCATCGATGACGACCGCGTTCGAGTCTGTCACGGCATCGCACCTCAGAAGAAACTCGGGGGCGGCCCAGAACTCGATCTCCGGCTCGTCGATGATGGCGAGCTCCACCAATGCGATGTTCCCGCAGGTCTCGGCTGTCGGGTTTTGCCCGTCGACGAGCCAGCGTCCTCGAACCTGCACCTCGCAGCCGGAGGGGTTGAAGCGCACATCTTCGACGCAGCCTGCTGGTAGCGCGCCACCCATCAGCGCCAACACGAGCACGAGCCTTGAAACCCTCATCTGGCGGTAGCCTATCGCGCCCCAAAATGCAGTCAATTCGAGAGTTGACAGCGTAGTTTCCGTGCTTAGTTTGTGACAATAGCCGGAAGATGGCGGTGACGCGATGGTGGCGTCGCGGCTTGGTCCGAGCATTACCGGGCCTGCGCACGCAGGTCGACGGAGGAGTACATCATGTTGGTTCGTTGGGATCCGTTTGAAGAGATGAACCGTCTCCATGACCACTTTCTTGGTGGCAGGGGGCCTGCAAAGCAGGCATTTCAAGTCGCGGTCGACATCCGCGAGGAAGATGATGCTTTTTACGTAGACGCCGAAGTTCCGGGCCTGGCCGCGGAAGACGTCAAGGTCGACATCGAGAAGAACGTTCTCACGCTCAGCGGGGAACGCAAGGTGGTGAAGGAAGAGACCGAAGGCACGTTTCGTCGTGTCGAGCGCCAGTACGGCAGCTTCACCCGCTCTTTTACTCTTCCCGAAACGGTCGATACCGACAACATCAGCGCCGACCTGAAGGAAGGCCTGCTAGCGCTGCGGCTTCCAAAGAAGGACGCGCCGACGCCGCGGAGCATTTCGGTCAACGCGGCGAAGTAGGTCAGACGTTCACGCAAGCCGGCCCGCGCACGAAAGGGCCGTTTGCAATCCTGACTTTGGCATCGGCGTTAGCTGAATACTTCGTCGATCAACAGCCGTTGCTCCATCTGGTGCGAGGCTCGGGAGCCGGTGGCGGGGCTAGCGCTTTCCGGCCTGGCGATGCAGCGTAAGGGCTGCTCGTCGCCCAGGATTTCCGGTAGGCGGGCCCGCATGAAGTACCAGGCCCCCATGTTCCAGGGCTCTTCCTGAACCCAGACCAGGTCGACATCCCTGGGATAGGGGGCGAGCCGGGCCTGGAGCTCACTCGGGCGAAGTGGGTAGAGTTGCTCGACGCGAAGAATGCCGACGTCGGCGACGTTGTCTCGTTCTCGTCGCTCGAGGAGGTCGTAGTAGATTTTGCCGGTGCACATCACGAGGCGGCGCACCCTGCCGGGGTCGATTGCGGGATCATCGGGGATGATCCGTTGGAATTCGCCCTCCGCTAGCTCTTCCATCGTGCTGATCGCGCGGCGGTGCCGCAACAGGCTCTTTGGGCTCATGACGATCAGCGGTTTGCGCCATGGGCGTAGCACCTGACGCCGGAGACAATGGAACAGTTGGGCGGGCGTCGTGAGGTTCACGACCTGCATGTTGTCTTCCGCGCACAGCATCAGGAACCGTTCGAGTCGTGCACTCGAGTGCTCGGGACCCTGGCCCTCGAAGCCGTGAGGAAGGAGCAGCACCAAGCCGCTCAAGCGATGCCATTTGTCCTCGGACGACGAGATGAATTGATCGATGATCACCTGCGCGGTGTTCACGAAGTCTCCGAACTGCGCTTCCCAGCAGACCAGCGCGTCGGGTGAATCGAGCGAGTAGCCATACTCGAACCCGACGACGCCGGCCTCCGACAATGAGCTGTCGTAGATTTCCAAGTGTGCCTGGTCGGTGCTCAGGTGGCCGAGTCGAGTGTATCGGCGGCCGGTCTTGGAGTCGAAGATTACCGCGTGGCGATGGCTGAACGTGCCGCGCCGCACATCCTGACCAGTCAGACGACATCGGAATCCTTCGAGGAGAAGGGTGCCAAAGGCGAGGTTCTCGGCGGTGCCCCAGTCGACGCCTTCGCCGGTTTCGAGGATCTTACGCTGCTTGTCGAGGACGAAGCGCTCGATTCGAGGGTGCGGGGTGAACCAGTCGGGGTAGCTGGTGAGCTTGTGGAGCGCATCGTCCAGCTTCTCCCTTGCGAAACGAGTGTCCGCGTCCGGGACGTCGAGATCGCTGCCGCCTCGGTACTCGGTCCACAGGCCCAGCATCGAGGCGGGAATGAGATTGTAGTTGCCGTTCTTGCGCGTATCCTCGAGAGCGTTTTCCAGATCTTGCAGGCGCTGCACTTTGATCTCTTCGGCTTGCTCGACCGTCAGTTTCCCCGTCTTGACGAGGTGCTCGATGTACACCTCGCGTACCGTCTTCTTGCGGTCGATCGCCGCATACATCTCTGGCTGGGTGAACCGCGGCTCGTCGCCTTCGTTGTGGCCGTACTTCCGGTAGCAGTAGAGATCGAGCACGACATCCTCGTGGAAGCGTTGCCGATACTCCGCTGCCAGCGTCACCGCCTGTGCCACTGCTTCGGGATCCTCGCCGTTCACGTGGAACACCGGACAACGCAGCATGCGTGCGATGTCCGTGCAGTACGCGGTCGAACGAGAGTCCTCCGGGTTGGTGGTGAAACCGATCTGATTGTTGATGACGACGTGAACAGTGCCGCCCGTCTCGTAGGCTTTCAATCGACTCAGGTTTAGTGTTTCGGCGACCACCCCCTGGCCGACAAACGAAGCATCTCCGTGAATCAAGAGCGGCAGCACGCTGACTCGATCTACATCGCCCTTACGATCCTGCTTCGCGCGCACACGGCCTTCGACCACCGGGTTGACCCACTCGAGATGGCTCGGGTTGAAAGCCAGCGTCATGTGGATGTCCTTCCCGCTCGCGGTCTTCCGATCGAGCGAGTACCCGAGGTGGTACTTCACGTCACCCCGCCCAACGTACGCCTCGGGATCGTCGTCCTCGAAGCCGGCGAAGATCTGTCGAACATTCATCTCCATGATGTTGACCATCACGTTGAGCCGCCCCCGGTGCGCCATCCCGATTACGATCTCCTCGACGCCGAGCTCCGAGGCCCGCTCCGTGAGGATATCCAGCATCGGGATCACGCTTTCGGCGCCTTCCAGGGAGAATCGCTTGGCCCCTGTGTACTTGGTATGGAGGAATTGCTCGAAGATCTCCGCGTCGGTGAGCTTGGTCAGGATGCGAATCTGTTGCTCGCGGCTGAGGTCGATGTGATTGCCCGTAAGCTCCATCCGCTCCCGGAGCCAATCGCGCGACTCTCGGTTCTCGAGGGACGTGAACTCGACGCCGATCGTTCGTGCGTAGGTGTCTTTGAGTCGCTCGAGCACGGACCACAACGGCTCGGTGGCCGGTCCCGCCAAGTTGCCCGTCGAGAAGATTGTGTCTGGCTCGACGTGGGCGAGTCCGTAGCGCTTCAGAACGAACTCGTCTTTGGGCGGGCCCTCCTGCAATCCGAGTGGGTCTAGGTCTGCGTACAGGTGACCGCGCACACGGTACGCATTGATCAGCGCCGAGAGACGGGCCTGAAGCTCGTTGGCTGCGAGCACTTCCGAAGACGGGGGGAACGAAGTGCGTTCTTTAGGGAGGAGCGGCGCCAAGCTCGTTTCTGTGGAGGGTGGCAAGAACACCGAGTCCCGCGGACGGTGCTCGTCGTCGGTATCGGCAGCCGGTTGTGCGAGCGTCGAGCCGTTCCCGCCCGAAGGCAAGGGCGCCGGGCTCAGCATGCCCGTGGTTGTGACTGGAGCGAGGACCGTCCCCGCGCTCGAGATCTGCGGCCAGTCGCTCGGCTCGAGGCTTTCGAAGTACGTGCGCCACGCTTCGGCTACTGCAAGAGGGTTGCCTACCCACTTGAGAAACTGCTCTTCGACCAGCCCTTGGTTTACGCCGAAATCTGC
>QMMB01000078.1 GCA_003647035.1 Deltaproteobacteria bacterium
CGGCGACGACCAAAACCTCGCGGTCGCAGCCCAGGCCGATCGCATTGATATCCCCGACGCGGCTTTCGACGTTCGGCGAGATGAGATCGAGCCCTGCCTGCGCCTGTGGGGAGGCATCGTGGCAGCCCGTGGTGCCGCAACTCTCCGCCAGAATGGTCTCCGCGTCCTTGCCGATCGACCCACCGTCAATGAAGTCGTCCGGGTTCGACAGGCTTCCCGGACACCCCGCGATCACCAAAGCCGACACCACAGCACACGTGAGCGAAGTAAAGCGGTTCATGTCGCGCGCTGATCCCCCCGAACCATCCCCAAAGCCTAGTAAGCTATGGCACTCCTCGTCGAGTTCTGCCGTATTTTTGTGTAAGCGACCGACTCACAGCCCGTTGAGCGCCCAATCGTAAGGCCGAAAAACCACGTCAAAATCGCCGGTTCGCGCTCGATCGACATCAGCGGCCACCTCAGGCACAGCAAACGCCAAAATGAAGTCCACAATGGTCGCCGGCCGGCCTAAGCGGCGGGCGTGTTCCTGGAAGTCGGTCTGATACCACTCGAAGATCGCCGACAGCTGAATCTCTTCAGCGTCGTCATCGACGCGGACGTGGGTCGTGTTGGAGCAGAACTCGCGTGTTACCGCGTCGAGTTGGTCGTCAAGCCGTGCGGGTTCGAACGCGTATGGCATCAAGGCCGGGCATGACTTCGAAGCGCAATTGATCGCCGCGTGAATCCGCGCGTCGTCGAAACCGCGGATCACGTCGTTCTCGAGGTCGTAGAGGTTGACGGCTCTCCCATCGAGCCGAAACCGAAGCCCGTAAAAAAATCCAAACCCGGCTCTCGGGTCCAACCAACCTCGAACATCGTGCACGCTGTCGATCGGCCAATTGTCGACGACGGCAAACAGGACGAGCGCGTTGTAGGCGTTGATGTAATAGGCGAGCCGCTCGGGCTCGGCCGTGAAGCGCTCGGGGGTGGCGCGCGGCCCGATCTCTCCCAGCGTAGCTATGAAGCGGCGTAGCTCCTTCTCTTCCGAGCGGACAGCATCGTAGTCAACACCCGTCGGGCGCACCCAGCGGCCAAGTGCGTCGTTCCACCAATCGTGGTCGAACCCGTTCTCGGGCTGGTCGAGTGGCTGCGCGTCGACCGTGACCGAACGCAGGCCAAGCGCCTTGATCGTGAGTAGCCCAGCGGCGCCGATGACCGACGCGATCAGAAGAACCACCCCCCACCAGCGTCCGTACCAGGGTTTCGGTCGTTCGGTCACAGCGGGAGTATTGCACACAGCCCCGAATCGTTACATGCCTTCACGCAACGGCATGTCGAGCACCACGATTTGGCACAACCCTCGTTGCAGTAAGTCACGTCAGACGTTGCAGCTCATTCGCGAGCGCGGCATCGAGCTCTTCGAGTAGCCATGGACGTTCATCTTCTCGCCACGCTCCCCCTCTGGCTTGCAGCGTTTCTGCTGTCGCTCACGTGCCACGAGGCGGCGCACGCCCTCGTGGGTAAGCTCGGCGGTGATTCGACCGCCGCCGCCCAGGTGACGCTCGACCCATTGCCACACATCAGGAGGGAACCGTTCGGCACGCTTGTGGTTCCTGTCTTGTCGTTCTTCCTGAACGGCGGCGGCTGGATGATCGGTTGGGCCAGCGCACCCTACGACGCCGCGTGGGCGAAACGTCACCCAAGGCGCGCCGCCAGCATGGCCGCGGCGGGTCCGGCGGCAAATTTTGCCCTAGTTTTGCTCGCCGCCCTAGCGATCCGAATTGGAGTCGAGACCGGTTACTTCACGCTGCCCATCGACGGGCTGAGCCTCGAGACCCTGGCGGTCGCGCCCTCCGGCATCGCCAAGGGGCTGGCTCTCTTCTTGAGCGTTCTGTTTTCGATCAACGTGGTCCTCGGAACGTTTAACCTCATTCCGCTGCCCCCGCTCGACGGGTACGCGATCGTCCCTCTGATACTGAACGACCGGCTCCGCGACAAGTGGTTCGGGCTCTTCTCCGGCGGCGGCTCGCTGATGGGCCTGATCATCGCGTGGTTCATATTCGGTCGTTTGATACCACCGGTGTTCAAGGCGGCCATCGGCGTGCTGCATTGGGGTATGTAGCCGGCGTCCCGTGCTATTGTGAGCCCGTGCGATGGATGGGGGCGGTACTCGGGTGCGCATTATGGCTGACGGCGTCCGTCTCAATGGCCGACGCGGCAGACGCTCACTATCGGCTCGCCAAGACACTACGCGCTCAGGGCCAGTACGAGGAGGCGCTGGCGGAGATCGACCTCGCGGTAGCCGCAAGGCCGACGTATGCGCAAGGCCATCTCGCCCGTGGTTCGATCTTGCGGAGGCTCGGTCGATTCGAAGCCGCGCTCGGGGCGTTCAGACGCGCGATTGAGCTCCAACCCAAAGATGGTCGCGCCTACGGTCTGGCGGGAGCCGCCCTGCTCCGGCTCGACCGCCCGACAGAGGCGGTGAAGTACCTCAAGAAAGCTACGGAGCTCGAGCCCAAGCACACGAACCATTGGCTCAACCTCGGTGTTGCCTACCGCAGATCAAAGAACAACGAAGCAGCGATCGCGACATACGAGAAGGCGCTGAAGGTCGTCCCGAACGACCCGCAGCTGCTGAACAATCTTGGCGTGGCGCTCCGCAAGGCACGACGCTACGACGCGGCGATCGAGGCCCACGAGCGAGCGAGCACAGCGGCCCCGTACGACCCGGACATCTCCCGCAACTTGGCGATCTCTTTGCGCGGCGCGAAGCGGTACAAGGCCGCGATCCCGATCTACATTCAAGCGATCGAGCTCGGCGACGGCGGCCCGGCCGACCTTCTGTTCGACTTGGCGTCTTGCTACGAGAAGGTTGGCAACACGAAAATGGCGATCGCTACGTTCGAGCGATACATCCAAGCCACCGAAAGAAGCGAGCCCGAAGCAGCACAGCGCGCGCAACGCGCCGTGGACAACCTCAAGAAGAGATAGCGAGATCGCGAAGCACTCTCCGATCTGCGCCTCGACATGCGCCCTAGAGTGCGGAAAAAGATCCGTACTCTAGTTGATGAAGAAGCTGAAGCCGGCTTCGATGCTCCACGCGTGGTTCGGCGCGCCGGACGGCATCTTGAAGTACCGCGTCCACCGGCCGCGCACTTCCAATCCCAACCAGTCGAGAAAACCATACCCAAGGCCCGCGAACGCGCCGACCGTGCCGGTGCCCTCCACGTGGGTCACCAACGGGACGCCGAGATACCCCCCCGCGAACGCGCCCGAGAGCCGAAGGCTCTTGATGTTACCCCGAAGCGCAAGCACGGCGCCGCCGCCGAAGCCGGGGTCGTCGAGTGGCCAGCTCTTTCCGAGCCATTGGAAGTAGCCGCCGATGTGCAGAGGCCCAGCCACGCCATAGGATCCGTCTAGCCAGAGGGTCGGCTGCCATTTTCGTTGACCGTTGAACTTGGATACGGTGCCACCGAACACTCCGTCGAAGACGACGAGATCATAGGCGTCGGCGGAGGCGGTCCGGATACCTCCGAGCAGTACACAGCAAAGCACCAATGAGCACAGCAGGACTGGCATGAGCGCGGCTCGCTTCACGCCCAAGGCTGTTACCACAGCTCCGATGGGCGCCCGCAAAACCTGCGGGACGGGGCTGCGACTCAGCCCGCTATCGCCGCGACGATGGCGTCCGAGACGTCGAATTGCCTGAGGAAGGCCGTGCGGGCTTCCTTCATTTGGCTGACCCACTGCTCGTAGTCGGCACGCCGCCCACGCCCCTCATAGAAACGGCTCGGGTTCAGAATCTCGGCAGGGACCTGGTCGACGAGGCTGGCGTTTTCGGGAGCGTCGACGTCGACTATCTCGTAGCCGAAGTCCGGGTCCTTCTTCCATTTGATGGTGCCGCTCAGGAGCGCCTCGAGCATTGCGCTCGAATGGCGGATCTTCACCTTGAGCGCATTGTTCTCTTTGGCGTCGCTCGCCTCGCCGCCGATGTAGCCGGTGTTCATCAGCCACATGGTGACGCCCGACATGGTCGCGGCAAGCTCTGCGAAGCGTTTCGCCTGCAGCCCGTGTTTCGCTGGGAAGAACGGCTGCGTGAATGGCGAACGCGTCTTGCCGCGGTCCTTGCCTGCGGCGCTCGTCTTCGAGGTTTCGCCGAGCATGAAGTAGCCAGCGGCCTGCTCGGGCGAAGTGAAGCGAACGATGCCTGGCATCGCGGCGTCGCGCCCCTCGTCCCGGTTGAGAATGCCCATCGACTTGACCTGCGGGACGTTGTGCAGATCGGCAGCCTCGGGGATGGAGCTCATAGGCACGATCGAGCGGCCGTTCTGTGTCCAGACTACGAAATCCCAGCCGTCCGCTGGAATGCCCTGGCTATTGACCACGTCATCGACATTCACGCCGCCTGCAATGTACTTGTCGACGTTTTCCGCCTTGGCACCCGTAGCGATCAGGATGTCGCGAAGGCGCGTGACGTCCTCGACGCCAAGCACACCCTTGATGAAGTCGAACGAGCCATCGGCCTCGAGAAAGACGTTCTCGAGCCAGGCATCGCTACCGGTGGTTGCGGTGAACAGAACCGGCTCGGTCTCGAAAGACAGCCCGTCGGTCTTGGCGAAGCAGCCGTTCTCGGTAATCGAAAGTGCCCCGTGCGGCCACAGCGCCACCATGTCGTCCTGAATCGGCTCGGTGAGGTCGCCTTGCTTTGAAAACGTGGTGGTCGTCTTGCCCGTCCCCGACAGGCCCATGATCGTCATGGTGAGCTTGCCGCCATCCGCGGCGGTCACAGCCTTGGCACCCGCGTGAAGAACGAGCCCGCCCTCCTGGTACACGTAGTGGTTGAGCATGCGGAGGATGCCCTTCTTCGACTCGCCGAAGTAGTCGGCGCCTATCACGTGCGTCGTCCAATTCTCCATATCGACGATGATGGCCTGGCCGCCCGACATGTCGTCGAGCTTCAAGTCCGGCGTGTAGTAGAGCCGGAAGGTCGGTTCGAACGCTGAGGCCAACTGCTCCTCGGTCTCGACATCGGAACGAGGGAACGCGAGAATCTGCTGCATGCCTGCGATATTCGCGCCCTCGGGGGTGTACAGCCACGTCGTACCAAACGAGCGGGCGCCCAGTCCCACATAGCCGTCGATGGCGATGAGCTTGCCCTTGTCGGCGATGTATTTCGCCTGGCGCTCGATCAATCCACGGGCCGTGTCCGGGTCCATGATCTGATGGCTCCACCGATCTTCGGTGTCGATGATGTATGTGTACTTGGCCATCCGCGCTTTGTTGCGCGACACCTTGTTGATACTGCCCGCCGCCGTCGGTTGGACACACGGGGTGTGTGCCATCGCGAGCTCACGGAGCTCGGGCTGACCGGGGTTCTCAATATACTCGACGTCGAAGGGACGGGGGTCTCGGGTCGCCATACTCTCTCCGCTTTCTCAGACAGTGCCATATGACAATGTTTCCCGGGTGTGTCCAGGAGCAAGGAGAGTTGCCGGGCACCAGACTCGAAGTAAGCTGCACGCCGTGCGCGCGGTGCCTCTAAATTCTCGCGAAGCTTCATATTTCGAAGAGTCGAATTGGAGCGATTGGCGCTGGCAAGCGCAGCACTCGGCGACGAATTTACAAGCCCTCGACAACGCCCTGACCCTCACGGATGCGGAACGAATTGGCGCGAGCCGCGCGATGGCCGCGGGCCTGCCGATTTCGATCACCCCTTACTATTTAGGGCTCTGTGACCCGGTCGACCCGGACTGCCCGATTCGCCGCCAGTGCATCCCTCGCGCGGAGGAGGCGATCGCGGTCAAAGGCGACCTCCGCGACCCATTGGGTGAGGAGGCTCACGAGGTCGCCCCTCACCTGATTCAACGCTACCCGGATCGCGTCCTCTTGGTCGCCACCGATCGCTGCGGCGTCTATTGTCGCTTCTGTACGCGGTCGAGGCTCGTCGGCGACGGCGGTGGAGCACGCTCGATGGCTGCCCTGCGCCCCGCGTTCGAGTGGATCGAGGCCCACCCGGAAATCCACGATGTCATCGTGTCGGGCGGCGACCCGTGCGTGATGTCCACCGAGCGGCTTGCCAGGCTCCTTCGGCGGCTTCGGGGCATCGACCACGTCGACTATGTGCGCCTCGCCACGCGGGCGCCGGTCACCCTCCCCCAGCGAATCACCGAGGAGCTTTGCCACGCCATTCGTGAGAGCCACGACGCCACTTGGGTGATGACCCATTTCAACCACCCGAAAGAACTGACCGACGAGGCACGCGCAGCATGCGCGCGCATGGCGGACGCCGGCCTCCCGGTGATGAATCAAACCGTCCTGCTTCGAGGCGTCAACGACGATCCCCACACACTCGAAGCATTGTTTCGAGGTCTCGTCCGGTCGCGTGTTCGGCCTTACTACCTCTTGCAAATGGACCCCGTCGGCGGAACCGGGCATCTACGGACGCCGTTGCGGCGCGGCATCGAGCTGATGGCAGCCCTTCAAGGACGTGTGAGCGGAATTGCGCTCCCCAAGCTCATCGTCGATACGCCAGGCGGCCTCGGCAAGGTGCCAATCGGGCCGAATTACCTCGTGAGCGAGGACGGCGGCGTGACGGTGCTCGAAACGTTCCGCGGAGATCTCGTCGAGTACTACGACCCCCCCGAGCTCTGAAACGCTTACTTTGTGCCCCCGCCGCGTGGCAAGGCCCCACGGTTGTTGTAGAGGAGGACCCATGCAACGAGCTCTAACGCTCCATCAAACAACCATCGGGAAAAAGGTGATCATGGCCCTGTCCGGCGTGATCATCGTGGGCTTCACGGTCGGGCACTTCCTAGGCAACCTGAACCTCTACCTCGGCCCAGAGGCCATGAACGGCTACGCCGAGAAGCTGCAGAGCTTGCCGCCTTTGGTATGGGGAACACGTCTGGTCCTGCTGTTTGCTTTCGGCGCACACATCTGGGCGGCAGTCTCGCTGTGGGCCCGCAATCTCAAAGCTCGAGGCTCGCGCTACGAGAAGCGGAAGGACCTCGCGACCGACTACGCGGCGCGGACGATGTACTGGTCAGGTCCGATTCTTTTTCTCTTCGTGGTGTTCCACCTATTGCACTTCACGATCCTGCCAGCACATCCCGGCGATGTGTATCGCAACGTCGTCGAGGGCTTTCAGACGCCGGCGATCGCCGGGGTGTACATCGCAGGGAACGTGGCGCTCGGCTTCCACATCTTTCACGGCATCTTCAGCGCGTTCCAGACGCTTGGGGCCAGCCATCCTCGGTACGACACCTATCGCCGCGATGCAGCCATCGCGATTTCCGCCACGATCACCATCGGTAACCTGTCGTTCCCGATTTCGGTGCTCGCCGGGCTAGTCACACTGTAAAGGTCGTCATGGAACTTCGATCGAACGAACCGACCGGTCCCATCGAGAATCGCTGGGAGAAACACAAAGAGGCGAGCAAGCTCGTCGCTCCAGCCAATCGCCGAAAGCACACCGTCATCGTCGTGGGGAGCGGACTCGCCGGCGGCGCGGCGGCCGCTTCGCTCGGCGAGATGGGCTACAACGTCAAGTGCTTCTGCTACCAGGACAGCCCCCGGCGCGCGCACAGCATCGCCGCACAGGGCGGGATCAACGCCGCGAAGAACTACCAAAACGACGGCGACAGCGTTTACCGCTTGTTCTACGACACGGTGAAGGGCGGCGACTTCCGTTCCCGTGAATCGAACGTCTATCGGCTCGCCGAGCTCAGCCTGAAGATCATCGACCAGGCGGTAGCGCAGGGCGTGCCGTTCGCTCGCGAGTACGGTGGCCTGCTCGGGAACCGCTCGTTTGGGGGCGCACAGGTTTCACGCACCTTCTACGCGCGCGGGCAAACCGGTCAGCAGCTCCTGCTCGGCGCATACCAGGCGCTCAGTCGGCAGATCGAAGCAGGCACCGTCGAAATGTTTCCGCGTACGGAAATGCTCGACCTCATCGTGCACGACGGCCGCGCCCGCGGCATCGTCACGCGCTGCCTCACGACTGGTGAAGTCCGACCGCACATCGCGGACATGGTCGTTCTTTGCACGGGCGGATACGGCAACGTTTTCTACCTCTCGACCAACGCGAAGGGCTGCAACTGCACGGCGGCTTGGCGAGCGCACCGCCACGGCGCCGCGTTTGCAAACCCCTGCTACACGCAGATCCACCCGACGTGCATCCCGCAGGCTGGCAGCTACCAATCGAAGCTGACACTCATGAGCGAGTCGCTCCGCAACGACGGCCGCGTCTGGGTTCCGCGGAAGAAGGAAGATGTCACGAAGCCCCCCGAAGACATCCCGGAAGCGGATCGCTACTACTACCTCGAGGAGCGTTACCCCGCGTTCGGCAACCTCGTCCCGCGCGACGTGGCTTCGCGCAACGCGCTCTACGTCACCAACGACGGGCTGGGCGTGGGCGCGGAGGTCGGCGGCGAGCGACGCGGCGTCTATCTCGACTTCAACGATGCGATCAGCCGCCTCGGCGAGCAGACCATTCGTGAGCGCTACGGCAACCTCTTCGAGATGTACGAGCGCATCACCGGAGACAGCCCGTACGAGGCGCCGATGCGCATCTACCCAGCAACTCACTACACGATGGGCGGCCTTTGGGTGGACTACAACCTCGAGACGACCATCCCCGGGCTCTTCGCCGGTGGCGAAGCCAACTTCTCCGACCACGGCGCGAATCGGCTCGGCGCGTCTGCGCTCATGCAGGGCTTGGCAGACGGGTACTTCGTGCTGCCCTTCACCGTTGGCAACTACCTCGGCGAGGTTCGCACCTTGCCTCCCCTGACAGAAGAACACGCGGACGTACGTAAGGTCGTCGATGCTGTCGCGGAACGCGTGAACAAGTTGATGAACGCGCCCGACCCCAAGCACGCGCCCGAGCACTTCCACCGTGAGCTCGGCATGATCATCTGGACGAAGTGCGGCATGTCGCGCAACAAAGCAGGCCTCGAAGAAGCACTCCGGGAGATCCCGAAGCTCCGCGACCAGTTCTGGCGCGAACTGAAGATCACGGGCACCGGTGCGGATCTCAACCAGACCCTCGAACGGGCGGGCCGTGTGGCCGACTTCTTCGAGCTGGGCGAGCTGATGTGCCTGGACGCCTTGAAGCGCGAGGAGAGCTGCGGCGGCCACTTCCGCGAGGAGCACGAAGAAAACGGAGAGGCGCTCCGTGACGACGAGCACTTCAGCTACGTCGCGGCGTGGGAGTGGACCGGCAATCCGGGCGAGCCTCGGCTCAACCAGGAGCCGCTGACCTTCGAATACGTCAAGCCCACCAAGCGGAGCTACAAGTAAGGGATCGATCGATGAGCGAAGAACTACTCAACCTTACTCTGCACGTGTGGCGCCAAGACGGCCCGAACGCCTCCGGCCGATTCGAAACCTACCAGGCGAAAGACATCACGACCCACATGTCGTTCCTCGAAATGCTCGACGTCGTGAACGAAGAGCTGATCGAACACGGCAAACTTCCCATCGCGTTCGACCACGACTGCCGAGAAGGCATCTGTGGCACCTGCGGGATGGTGATCAACGGCGTCGCCCACGGCCCTCAAAAGCTCACGACCGCCTGCCAGCTCCACATGCGCCAGTTCAAGAACGGCGCTGAGATTTGGCTGGAGCCGTGGCGCGCGCATGGCTTCCCGATCATCAAGGACCTGATCGTCGACCGAACGGCGTTGGACCGCATCATCCAGGCCGGTGGCTACATCTCGATTCGAACGGGCAGCGCCTCGGAGGCCAACGAATTGCCGATTCCGAAGGAAATCGCCGACCAGGCGATGGATGCGGCGGAGTGCATCGGATGCGGCGCGTGCGTGGCAGCCTGCCCGAATGCTTCGGCCAGTCTTTTCACCGCCGCCAAAATATCTCACTTGTCGCTTCTGCCGCAGGTGCAAGCCGAACGACAGGATCGCGTGCGCACGATGGTCGCGCAGATGGACGCCGAGAGCTGCGGTGCCTGCACCAACCATGGCGAGTGCGAAGCCGCGTGTCCCAAGGGCGTGA
>QMMB01000079.1 GCA_003647035.1 Deltaproteobacteria bacterium
AGGTATGAGCGTCTACCACCCGGTCGGCTCCTCGAAGATGGGCCCCGCGGACGATCCGACGTCAGTCGTCGACAACGAGCTCAAAGTGCATGGCATCGAGTGTCTCCGCATCGCAGACGCGTCGATCTTCCCGCTCCTGCCTTCGGGCAACACCCACGCACCAACAGTCGCGGTGGCAGAGAGAGCAGCAGACTTGATCCTCGGTAACCCAACGCCGTAAAGTCCTACACACGCGCCCGTAGCTCAGCTGGATAGAGCGGCGGCCTTCTAAGCCGATGGTCGGAGGTTCGAGTCCTCCCGGGCGCGCCAGGATTCGACCGCAAAGAAGCCTCGAGCTTAGAACCGAAACGCGGGGCCCACCTCTACCGTGAAATCATGCGTGAGGTTGTCGCCGAACAGCATGAGGTAGAGGACCTCCACGTCCAATGCCCAGGCGTCCCCACCAAACCAAAAGTAGCTTCCCGCGGTGGCGTGGATGCCAAATCTCGTCCGGGTTTCCTGCGGGGCAATGATGATCGAGACGTTTGGCCCCAACCCAAGGTACGGATTCACTACCTCGTTGGCGTGGAACGGCTTTTTGGCGAACACGTCGAGCTCGATCACAGTCTCGTTCTCAATCCAAGCCGCCGAACTGGCCGCTTCAATTTCGAGCCAACCAGGGATCATGTTGCGTTCGTAAAAGAGGCTGAACCCGCCCCCTACCGCGTGCCCCTCCTTGTTGAACGAGTTGACGACGCCACCTTTCAGGCCGACGATGTTGGCGGTCTCCTCCATGTGGGGGCTTCGGTGCATCGTTTGGGCGCTGGCCGGCGCAGGGGCGAGTGCCAATGCCGTCGACGCCGCAACGAGCCAAAGGCAGCGCGCGGCACGAGTGGCCGCTGAGGCGGCCCAGAGCTCTATCGCTGGCATGGGGATTGCGGGCACGGGCTCCCCTCGTACCAGAACCGGCCGCGGACGTCATGGGTGTTCGCGTCCGATCTCGCCGAGCGCTCCGCTGGGTGCGCTCCGGGAAACGCAGTGGTGAGTCGCCGGTCCACTTGCGCAAGGCGTGGTTGAAGGCGCTCTGCAGAGTTCAAACGCGTGTTGAAGCCAGGGGGAGGTCTGCGGCTACTCGAACACGTGCGAAGCGAGCATTGGCCGGAGGGCGTGTTGATGGACATGCTCAACCCGGTGTGGTTCCGCCTCAACAAGGTGGGTTGCAATTGGAATCGGCAACCTTTCCGCTACGATTGATCAAGGCTCGTATCTGACGCAGTCTCCCTCAATAGGAGAGTTCCCCCACGCTACGCGCATCGAAACGCTGCAAGAACATGTGTGCGTCACCGTTGCGCCCGCGCACCGGTCCGGGCCGCTTGCTTCTTGCCGGACAAAGCGGGAGGATTGTGCCGTACGAGGCGCCACTTGAGGAGTCGCGATGGATAGGTTGCTCACCACGCTGCGGCAGACGCGGGCCAGCAAGGTTGTGGCAGTGCTTCGCCTGTTGCTCGGGCTGCTGTTCGTGTCCACGGGGTTGATGAAGCTCCTGGTTCCGGAGTTGCGCGAGGCGTTTTCCGGGCAGCTGACCCAAGCTGCCATCCCCGCTCACACGCTCAACATGTGGTTCGTGCCGCTGGCCGAGGTGGCGGTGGGCCTGCTGTTGCTCGTCGGTCTGTTTGCGCGCTTGGCGGCATTGGTCGGCATGGCCATGATGATCGTGGCGTCGTACGTGCATCTAACGGTGCACGACCCGGCGCTGTTTCCGCTGCAGCCGGAGTCGCCCATCATCCCGACCATCGCGCTGATCTTGCTGGCGTGGATCCTGTGGGCTGGCGGTGGCTCGTGGAGCCTCGATTTGCGGCATCAGGAACGCTAAGCGCTTCGGCACGAGGTCATGCTCACCCTGTACGACAACCCGTTTAGCCCGTTCGCTCGAAAGGTGCGGATGGTGCTTCGGTTCAAAGGATTGGAATTCGAATCCATCGACGCCTTGGCTCTCGACGAGCACGACAGGCTGGTCGCAGTGAATCCGCGCGTGGAGGTGCCTGTCCTCGTCGATGGGGGTTTCACGGTCACCGATTCGACCGACATCGTCTACTATCTAGAGGACCGATTCCCGACGCCTACGGTCCTTCCGGTGGAGCCCGAGCTCCGCGCCAAAGCGCGACGATGGCAAAGAATTGCAGATACCCTTCTCGACGCGATCATCCACGACATCTCCATTTGGACCTGGCCTACGCACCAACGGCCAGACGAGCCTCCTGAGGGGTTGCTCGATGCGGGGCGCGATGACCTACGCAACGTTCTCATCCAGCTCGAGGATTCGCTCGGTGACCGAGGTTTCGTGTGCGGCGATCTATCGATCGCAGATTTCGCGCTGTTCCCTCACATCTCGGCGCTCAAGCCGCTTGGGATTCTGCTCGAGGAATCCACCCACCCCAGGCTACTTCGTTGGAATCGCGAGATGCGCTCACAGGCGCTGGTACGCCAAGATCTCGACTACGTGAAACAGAGCGCGTTCGAGAAGTTCGTGTCGGGCCAGTCTCCCTACGAAGACGATAAGATCGTTTGGCGAGGTGACCGAATCGAGTGGCTTCTTGCTCACGGCTTTCATGACTGGCTTCTTGTGGAGCTCGAGGCTGGCCGTGCAGTAGTTCCCCGCTCGGTCTAGGGATCCGGATAGACGAAGTCTTTGAAGCTCACTCGGAAGAAGAGCGAGTACATCAGCGGGACGAAGCCTAAGGTGAGCATCGTGGAGAACGCTAGGCCGAACATGATTGCGACGGCCAGTGGCTGCCACATGGCTTCCCCGCCTGCGTAGAGAGGGATCAAGCTGGCGATCGTGGTTGCGGTGGTCAGCATGATGGGGCGGAACCTTTGTTGGGCTGCTTGGATGACGGCGTGAGGTGGGCTGAGGCCGTTCTCGCTCTGTTCGATGTCGATTCGATCGATCAGCACGATGCCGTTGTTGATCACGATGCCGGCCAGGGAGACGATGCCGAGCAGGGTCATGAAGCCGAAGTACGAATCCATGACGACCAGGCCGATTCCGACGCCGACCAGCGCGAAGAGAATGGTCGCCAGGACGATGGCGGGCTTTCGCAGCGAGTTGAACTGCCACACCAAGAGCATGAGGATCACCATGCCCGCGATCGGAAGCTTGGCGCCGATGGAGGCGTTGGCTTTGCCAGAGCCTTCCACCTCGCCGCCAAACTCGTACCGGTACCCGATGCCCCAATCCTTCTTCTGTTCTTCGAGCCAGGGCTCGAGCTCTGCGATGACATCGAACGCGGTGACACCTGCGACGACCTCGCTGTCGACAGTGATGGTGGCATAGCGGCCACGGCGGAGGATCTCCGAAGACTCCCATTCGAGGCTGCCGTGCGCGACTTGAGTCAGAGGAACCGAGCTTCCGTCTTGTGAGAAAATGCTCAGGGTCGCTAGACGGTCGATGTTGCGCCGCCCTTCGGCGACCGACCTCAAGACGATCGGGATGGTCTTGTCGTCTTCGCGGTACTTGGTCGTCTCGTAGCCGCTCAAGAAGGTTTGCAGTGAGGTGGCCACGTCTTCGTTGGTGATGCCGGCCCGGCGTGCCCGGTCCTCGCTGACCTTGATGACCATCTTCTTGACGCGCGGGCCCCAGTCGTCGCCAACATTGCGCGTATCGTCTCGATCGTTGAGCCATTGTTTGACCGTGTCGGCGATCTCGAAGGTTCGATTGACGTCCTTCCCGGAGATGCGTACTTCGACGGGTTTGGTGACCGGCGGCCCGTTGCTGAGGAGACGGACGTACGGGCGGACGTCCGGATATCGCTCCGTCACGTACCTTTCGAGGCGCTCCATCAACTCCGGCACGACCTCCACGTTCGTGGTTTCGACCAAGGTCTCCGAGTAGCGGGGACGCGGTGCATTCGGGTTGTACCCCAAGGTGAAGCGCGGTGGGGTCGAAGCGATGAATGTGGCCCAGTGCGCCACACCTGGGCGCTCGTCAGTCTCGCTTAGGTCGCTCTCGATGTAGGAAGCCATGTCGTCCGCCATGGCTTCCGTCGTGCGGATCGACGTACCTGGAGGGAAGGTGAACTCGGCGACGAAAAAATTGGTGGCTTGCGTCGGAAAGAAGATTTGAGGCACGAGCGTGTACAGCTGCATGCCTGCGAAGAACCCGACGATCGCGACTACGATGCTGATCGCGGGATGGCGCAGGATGGCCAAGATTCCCCGCCGGTAAAGTCCATAGAACCGTGAGTTGAATGGCTCCTTCACGGGCGTGGGCTTGAGAAAACGCACGCAGAGCAGGGGGACCATCGTCAGCGCCAGCACCCACGAGATCAGAAGGGTGATCGTCACGACCGAGAAAAGCACCCCCGTGTATTCCCCGACCGCCGATTCTGCGAGTCGGATTGGCAAGAAGGCCGCGGAGGTCGTCAACGATGCGATCAGCAGTGGAACCCTCAGCTCGTTGGTTGCGCCCAACGCCGCCGACACCCCATCTTCGCCCGCAGCCATGCGCACCATGACCGATTCGGAGATCACGATCGCGTTGTCGACCAGCAGTCCAAGCGAGATGATGAGCGCCGCCAGCGACATCTGATCGATCTGAATGCCGGCAAGACTCATCATCCACATGGCGATGATCATCGTTACGGGCACCAATGTGGCGACGACCAACCCTGTGCGCAGACCGAGTGTCAGAAGCATGACGACGAGGACGATCGCCACCGCTTGAAGGACGCTTTCGACGAAGTCGTCGACCTTCTGCTCTACTCTAGAGGGCTGGAAATAGGTCTGATAGAAGTCGATGCCATGTGGGTACTGCTCCTGGATGTACTCGAAGAATCCTTGTAGCTGCTCGCCCAGTTGAATGAGGTTGCCGCCGTCAGCCATTGACACCGCTAGAACGAGGCCGGGCCGGCCTTCAACGCGCACCAGCCCCTCGGGCGGGTCCACATAGCCGCGGTAGATGTCGACGATGTCTTCGAGGTAGACCAGCTCTTCGCTCCTCGGCAGTCGAATCACGTTTCGTCTGAGGTCTTCGACCGAGCTGAAGTTGCCGCTTGGCTCGAGTGCGATGGTTTCGTTCTCGACGTCGATTTCACCACCCGGCTGGATGATGTTCCGTTGTTGTAGGGCGTCTTTGAGGAAGTCTGGCGTCATGCCGATGCGGCTCAGCATGGCGTTGTCGTACTCGACGAAAAGCCGCTCCTCCTGGGCGCCGAGGATGTCGACCTTGGCCACCGATTCGACGCGGAGCAGCTCGTCGCGGAGGTCGTCCGCGATGTCCTTGAGCTGCAAGTACGAAAAGCCGTCGCCGGTCATACTGAACATGATCGGGTAGACATCTCCAAACTCGTCGTTGACGATCGGTCCGTTGATGTCTTCCGGCAAGTTGGGCTCGACGCTATCGACTTTGCGCCGGAGGTCGTCCCAGATGGGACGCATGTCCTTGAACTCTTCGCGGATGTTTACGTAGATTACGGAGACGCCGGTGCGGCTCACGCTGTTGACCCAGTCGAGCTCGGGGATCTCTTGAACGACTTTTTCGATCGGATCGGTGATCAACTGCTCTACGCGTTCCGGGCTTGCGCCTGGGAAGTACGTCGTGATCATCGCCGTTCGAATGATGAAGCCCGGGTCCATTTGCCGAGGCGCGTCGAAGTACGCACCGATGCCGGCGAATATCAGGACGACGATCAGGGTGCCGGTGACCGTGCGTCGCTCCAGGGCAAACTTGGTCAGGCTCATGGCGTCACATTGGCTTCAGTGGTTGGCGCCGGGTCTCCGGCCACGTTGTCGGGCTCGGACCCCGGCCGCTCGGGAACCCGGACTTGCAGGCCGTCGTAGATGCGGCTGACGCCGGCAGTGACGACGAGATCACCCGGCTTCACGCCGTCGAGGATCTCGATGCCATCGGAAAGAATTTCGCCAACCTCGACAGGCGTCCGGTGAACCGTGCCTAGGGCATCACCTGTCTTTTCTAGAATGAAGACGAAACGGCCCTCGCGGTCCTCACCGACCGCGCTGATTGGAAGAGAGTACCTGGGACCATCTTTTTCGGACGCAAACACGAACGTCACGTCGGCCGACATTCCCGCTCGAACTTGGTCCTGGCCCTCTGTGAGTCTCACGGTCACGGGGAAGGTCGTCGCACCGCCGACGCTCGCTACGCCCACCTCGGTCACCGTTCCCGCGAACACCTTGCCTTCCAACGAGTTGAAACGCGCTTTGGCCTCGGCGCCCTTTTTGATGCTGCGGATGACGGATGCCGGGACCGATACGCTGACTTCGATCTGTTCCCCTGCTAGCAACGTGGCGACCAACTCACCGGCTTGCACGTACTCGTTCACCTCGATGTCGACCGTCGCGAGTGTAACCGTCTCCGGAGCCTTCAAATGGGTGTAGCCCAACTGCCGTTGTCGAAGGCGGACCTGCTGATGAGAGGCCTCGAGCCCGGCACGCCCCGATTCGTATGCAGTCCGGTCCGCGTCGAGGTCCTGCCTGGAGGCGTTCTGGTTTTCGTAGAGCGCGCGCGTGCGTTCGTAGGTGGCTTTTGCGTTCCGTTCCTGGGCGCGCGACTGCGCAGCCGACGCTTGAGCATTCTGAAGCTGCAGCGCGTAGTCCGCCGGGTCCATGCGCGCGATGGTGTCGCCCTTCTTCACCGTGTCCCCGACGTTGATTGGCACACTCACCACCTGCCCCGAAACCTGAAAGCTGAGCCGGCTCTCTCGCCCGGACTTCGAGACACCCGAGACTGTCCGCCGGGCTGCTGAGTCGCTCCCTTCGACCACCTCGTAGCGAACGGGACGAATGACTTCCGGTTCTTCCTGTACATCCTCGCATCCGACCATCGCCAAGACGGCGGCCATCGCAATGAGAGTAGGTTTCTTGGCCATCAGTTGTGCTCCCGTGGGTTGACTCGGGTCGGTTCGGTCGGCGGCCGGCTCCTCTGGCCTTGCCGCTTCTTCGCTGCTGCAAAGGCGTCGATTCGTTGGATGAAATCGTCGCGATCTTCCTGCGTGCCCTCGAGCGAAAAGGCCCCCGCGGCGCGTTGCACTCGGAGCGCGTCGATCAAGAAGTCGTAGAGGGCGTTTGCCGCCGCGAGTGCGGCGCCTAGTGCTTGGTTCTGCGCGTCGACGAGTTGGATGATGTCGGCCGCGCCTCGCTGGTAAAGGTCGGTCACCAACTCCAGGTTTCGCGCCGAGGCCTCGGCAGCATCGCTCGTCAGTTCGATGTTGGCGTAGGAAAAGCCGGCTTGATGGAGGGCGGATCGCACGTTTTGTTCGAGCCGCTGTGCGATCACCGCGCGGTCGGTGTGTAGACGATCGAGCACGCGGAAGGTTTGGCGGATGCGCGCGTAGTTCGAGGTTCCGTCGAAAAGGGTTAGCGTGGCTTGTGCGCCCACGTTCCAGGTGAACGTTTGGCGTCCTGGGAAGCCCGCGACGTCGGGAGGAGCCTCGCCGCCCACGCCGCCGGCGTACGGAATGTGCGTGAACCCGCCGATCACAGCGATGTCCGGAATGCCGAGCTGGCGGCGCTCGCCCTTGAGGAGCTCGTCCCGCGCGCTGATTGTACGGTCGATGCTACGGATCTCCGGCGAATTCAGGAGCGCCTCCTCGGCCATGAACTCGCGGAAGATTTTGAATGACCACGGGTCTTCCAGGTACTTGGTGAGCCTCGGGTCGCTTCCCGGTGTGACTGCGCGAACGTCTTCGGGCGGAGGCACCCGGAATGGGGCCTCCAATGGGCGGTTCAGGATTCGATTGAGGTCGATCTCGGCCTGGTTGCGAGTAGCGCTCGCGCCAATGACGCTGGAACGGCTTTCCGCGATCTGAGTCTGCCATCGAAAGACTTCTTCACGGCCGGCAACGCCGATGGTGTTCCGCGTCTCGGCGAGCGAGAGGTTCTTTCGCGTGAGCTTGAGGTTGTCGCGATTGACGCGCTCGGTGTTCTTTGCCCGGAGGACGTTGAGGTAGGCCTCACCAGATTCGAGCATCGTATCGAGCCGCGCGGAGATGTAGTCGTGCTCCGTGCTCCAGTAGGTGTCCCGACGGAATCGCAGGTCGGCGTGCCCCTGGGGAGAGTACAGCAGCTGCGAGCCGCTGATGCCCCAAGTGAACTGCCGCTGCGCCTGAGCGAAAGAGGTCGAGACCGCGGGATCGTTGATGAGGAAGTCGCCATCCGCCCCGGCTTGGGGAAGCCAGTCGCCGCGCGACACCTTGATGCCCTCATAGCTCGCGTCGATCTCGAGCCCTTGCGCCATCAAGTCGAGGTTCACGCGCACCGCATCGTGCATTGCGCTTTGCAGCGTGATGAGAGGGCCGCGTGTTCCGGTCTGATCGTTGATCATTCGCGCTTCGGCCATGACCGCAAAGCGTGGCCAGGTCCCGATCGCTTTGGCGGTCGCCATGTTGAGGACGAGCACCGGCCGTTGCTCAAACGAGATCGGGAACGACCCCGCTGGCTCCCCCATGTAGATGCGCTGGACGAAGATGGCGGCCCGCCGCATTCGGCGGATCTCGTCTTCTTCGGTTTCCATCGTGGCGAGGGCCCCCCGCTCGACCCATTTCACTCCCCCGCCTGCATACGAAGGAAGGTCCTGCGCGTTGATGCCATCGACCAAGATCTGCATCTCGTCGTCGCTCCACTTGAAGAATGGGCCGATGTAGATGGCCTCGGTGTCTTCGGGAATGGCATCGAGAGTCGCCTGTGCGCTTTCCCCAGCAATGACGAGATGTGTCTCGATGCCGAGGCGCTGGCTTGCAAGTTGAACGGGCTGCTCGGCCGCCTCGAGGTGCCTGACCACTTCAACGCCGACGATCAATGTCATGCGATCGAAGCGCACGATCTCGCGGAGCTGTTTGATCTCCTGCTCGAAATTCAAGAGGCCAGTGATGTAGGCGAGGTTCCGGCGGCCGCTTCGATCGCCGTCCTGGGGCAGACCCTGCAGCTTCGGCGCAGCGTACGGAATCAGAATGGGCTTGTTGAGCTTGGGAAGCCGGCCAACCGCGACACCTGTCATGGATCCGGATACGATGATCATGTCGACCGACCGATCCGTGAGCCCCTCTTTCAACGCGGTATTGACACGTTCGAGGGTCCAGTTGGTTTCGATCTTGGGCTCCACGAAGACGACCGACGCGTCTTCCTTCATGAGCTCCACGATTTCAGTCTTGAGCAAGCGTTGCCGCTCGGCGAACAGCTGCGATTCACCATCGGCAACCAGCATGATCCGGAACGTTGGCCGCGAAGACTTCTGCGCATTCGCGTCTGAGCCGACAGCGAACGACAAGGTCACGGTGAGGACTAGCAGCACGCGCAGCCCGATTATTCTCATTGCTACCTCGGCCCGGGGGGTTCCGGAGGAGCGAGCTTAGAGCCCCAGGGTGATGATGTCTACGGGGCCGGAGGCGCCGTTACCTCCGCACCTTCCGCAGCCAACACGTACTCGTTCAGGCGGCGAGAGAAGTCTTGTTTCGCTTCGGCGGTGTCGAGGTTGCGGAAGTGGCCTGCCTCGCGATTCACGAAGAGCAATGCGAGAACGTAGTCGTACGCGGCATCTGCGGCCGCAAGGTCGGCCACGAGGCTCTGCGTCTGCGCGTCGACCAGTGTAATGATGTCGACCTTGCCGCGCCGGTAGAGGTCGGTCACGAGTACCAAGTTGTTGTCTGCCGCCTCCGCGGCATTGCGGGTGAGCCGCACCGAGGCCAGCGCGGCCGCGGCGCCGTAGAGCTCCGTGCGCACGCTCGTGTCGATGTCCTGCTCGACGCGATCGAACTCCGCGGCGAGCCGCTCGACCAAGATCGCGTTCTCGCGCATCGCCGCAACCCCAGCGCCACCGCGGGAAAGTGGAATTGCGAGGAACAAGCCGACGTCCCAACCAAACTTGTCGGGCTCGGGGAAACCAAGCGGATTCGGGTCGGGTGCTTCAGAGCCTTCGCCGGCTCGCCAAAAATCGTGCTGAATGCCGCCTTCGACGAAGAAGTCAGGCAACCAAAGCTCGCGTGCGCGGCCTTCC